>JAHCBA010000020.1 GCA_019634625.1 Verrucomicrobiia bacterium | reverse complement strand
ACCGGGGGCTGGGGTGGAGATGAGGTCGGGCGGTGGAATGGACCGAACAATCGTGCATATGCACGGAGTTTGCGTTGATTAATGGAGGGGCGGGGGAAAAGATGTCGTCGGGTGGGGGTTGGCATGGCAGCGTTCCGCGGCCCGGTCGGGGAGGTGTCCCGTGGAGGGGTGCTCGGAGTCGGGGTGGCGCCCGCATGGGGGCCGTCCGGGTGGGCAGGAAGTCGGCGCCGCCGGAGGGGCGCGCGTCCGGCAGGTCCGAGATCAGCCATGACATTGAGCACGGAACAACTCCTGGAACGCAGCCGACGCGAGTTGCTGGATCTGTCCACACGGAACCGTCTGCTGGCCATTCCGGTGGGGAACCGGTCGGCGCGGGTCATCGAGTTCGACGACGAACGGAGCGAGCAGGTGTTCCGGATCCTGGTGACGGAACGGAAGCCGATGAGTTTTCTGCCGGGCACCGAGGGGCGGAAGGCGGTGGAGCGGGGGGATGGGGCGGTTGGGGCGGATCGGTCGGATCGGTCGGATCGGTCGGAGTCTGAGGAGGCGGGTCTGCCGCAACCCGAGGAGGAGGGGCCCGCGGAGGGTGCGCCGGCGAAGCGGCACACGGATGCGCGGTTGCAGACGCAGTTGTCGCCGGAGCGGCTGCAATCGCGGCTTCTGGGGCTGTACCGGGATGCCCAGACGATGATCGAGGAGCAGGGGGTGAACATTCTGTACCTCGCGCTGGGGCATTTGCGCTGGTTCGAGGCGGACCGGCCGGAGGTGCCGCGTCACGCGCCGCTGGTGCTGGTGCCGGTGGCGATCCGGCGGCGTTCGGCGTCGGACCGGTTCCACCTGCGGTGGCTGGAGGAGGATCCGGAGGAGAATCTGTCGCTGCGGGCCCGGCTGAAGGGGGACTTTGGCATCGATCTGCCGCCGTTTCCGGAGGAGGAGTCGGTGGATTGGATGCGGTACTTCGAGGCGGTGACGGAGGCGGTGAAGGGGATGCCGGGCTGGGAGGTGCATGGTCATGCCATGACCCTGGGGTTCTTTTCGTTCGCGAAGTTCCTCATGTACCGGGACCTCGATCCGGCCGCCTGGCCGGCGGGGAAGGGTCCGGCGGGGCATCCGCTGGTGAGAGCCTTGCTGCGGGACGGGTTTCCGTCGGGCGAACCGCCATTCCCGGAGGATGTGCATCTCGACGAGCTGATCCCATCGGACCGGCTGGATCACGTCGTGGACGCGGATCACTCGCAGAGCCTGGCGATCGAGACGGTGCGACGGGGGCGGAGCCTGGTGATCCAGGGGCCGCCAGGAACGGGCAAGAGCCAGTGCATCGCGAACATCATCGCCACGGCGGTGCTGGACGGGAAGCGGGTGCTGTTCGTGGCAGAGAAGCTGGCCGCCCTGGAGGTGGTCAAGCGGCGCCTCGAGCGCGAGGGATTGGGGGATCTCTGTCTCGAACTTCACAGCAACAAGTCGAACAAGCGGGTGGTCATCGAGGAACTGGGCCGGACCTGGAAGCTGGGCGCCCCGAAGGCGCGCGATGAGAAGGGACCGATCGAGAAACTGGAACGTCAGCGGACGCTCCTCAATGCCCATGCCCGGGCGCTCCATGAACGTCGCGTCCCGGCGGGCATGAGTGCCTTTGAAGCGATCGGGACGCTGGTGCTTCTGGGGGACCGGGGACGCGATGCCGGCGACGCGGCGTTCCCGGGGTCGGAGACCTGGACGCCCGAGGAGCGGCGGGAACGGCGCCAGTTGATCGGGGAACTGGCGGAGCGGATCGAGGACATTGGCCTTCCGTCGGAGCATCCATGGCGGGGGGTGGGTTGCGACGGGTTCCTCGAGATCGATCGCGACCCGGTCGAACGGGGATTGAAGTCGGCCCGGCAGCGGGTGGAGGCGTTGCGGACGGCGATGGACGCGCTGGCGGCGGCGCTGGAGCAGCCGGCGGCGACGGATCTGGCGGGAGCGGAGCGGCATGTCCGAATGGGCCGCCTGGTGGCGGGGGCCCCCGAGGTGGACAAGGCGGCACTGTGCGAAGGCTTGTGGGACGCCGGGCTTGATGGGTTGAACGAGCTGCTGGCGGCGGGAACCGCCTGGAGGAACGCACGGCGCGAACTCGAAGGGCGGGTGGTCGAGGAGGCGTGGTCCCAGGATTTCTCGGATGTGCGGGGTCCCCTGGCGGCGCACGGGCGGTCCTGGCTGCGTTTTCTGAACGGAGACTTCCGGCGTGCCCTGGCGCGGCTGCGTGGCGTTTCGATCGGGGCACCGCCCAAGGGCTTTGAGGAACGGGTGGCGATGGTGGATGCGCTGGTCGCGGGGCAGCGGGCCCTGCGGGCGATCGGGGACGCCGGGGCGCTCGGGCAGGCGGCCTTCGGGGTCCATTGGCGGAGGGAACGGAGCGATTGGGATCAACTGGCCGGGGTGCTCGAATGGGTGCGGGCCCAGCGGGCGGCGGGGATGGGACGCGAGTTCCGGCAGGTGTTCGCGGGCGTGCGTGAGCCGGAACGGCTGTCTGGATTGAGCGAGGACCTGGAGGCCCGGCTGGCGGAGGCGCGTGCCGAGGTGGCGGCAGTGTTCGAGCGATTGCGGGTGGAGACCCGGACGGCCTTCGGGACGGCATCCATCGAGGAGACTCCGGTGGCCGAGCTGGAGGCGCGGCTCGGACTTTGGGGGTCCCGGCTCGATGTCCTGCCGGCCTGGACGTCGTACTTCGGGCGGGCCCGTCTGGCGCGCGAGTGGGGTTGCGGTCCGCTGGTGGAGCTTCTCGAGACGGGAACGGTGCCGACGGCGGAGGCTGTGGAGGGGTTCGACCGGATCGATCTGGGGGCGCGATTGCGGGAGTGGATGGCGGCGGATCCGGCCCTGGGCCGGTTCGACGGGACAGTGCATGCGCGGCAGATCGCGCGGTTCCGGGAGTTGGACCGGGACCGACTCGACCTGGCCCGATACCGGGTGTTGAAGGCGCATTTCGAAGGCATGCCCGGTTCGGGGGGGGCGGTGGGGCCGGTGGGCATTCTGAGGGGGGAGATGGAACGGAAGCGCGGACATCGCACGGTGCGGCGTCTGCTGCGGGACGCCGGTTCGGTGGCCCAGGCGATCAAGCCGGTGTTCATGATGAGTCCGCTGTCGGTGGCGCAGTTTCTGGATCCGGGCGCGGTGGAGTTCGATCTGCTGGTGGTGGACGAGGCGAGCCAGGTGCAGCCGGTGGACGCGCTGGGTGCCATGGCGCGCTGCCGCCAGATGGTCGTGGTGGGGGACAGCCGGCAGTTGCCGCCGACGCGGTTCTTTTCGCGGCTGACCTCGGAGGAGACGGGGTCCGACGACGACGAAACCGGCGATGGCACGGTGGAGGCGAAGGACGTTGAGAGCATTCTGGGGCTGTGCTGCGCGCGCGGTCTCCCGCAGAGCCTGCTGCGATGGCATTACCGGAGCCGTCATCACTCGCTCATCGCCGTGTCGAACCGGGAGTTTTATGACAACCGGCTCTACATCGTGCCCAGCCCGCGGGCGCGATCGGCGGGTCTGGGCCTCGGGTTCCGGCCGGTGGCGGATGGGGTGTTTGACACCGGGGGGACGGGGTCGAACCGGATTGAGGCGCGGGAAGTGGTGCGGGCGGTGATCGAGCACGCCCTGCGGTCACCTGAGCTGAGCCTGGGGGTGGCCGCGTTCTCCGTGCGTCAGCAGCAGGCGATCGTCGATGAACTCGAACGCGTTCGGCGCGAGAACCCTGACCTCGAGGCGTTCTTCGTCCGCGACTCCGCCGAGCCGTTTTTCGTGAAGAATCTCGAGAACGTCCAGGGCGACGAGCGGGACGTCATGTTCATTTCGGTGGGTTATGGGCGCGGCGCGGACGGGCGGCTTGCGATGCGGTTCGGGCCGCTGGGGGCGGAGGGCGGGGAGCGGCGGTTGAACGTGCTGATTTCAAGGGCGCGGCGGCGCTGCGAGGTGTTTGCATCGATCCTGCCCGAGGACATCGACCTGGAACGCGCCTCCGGACGGGGAGTGGCGGCACTGCGGACCTTCCTCGAGTACGCGAGGTCCGGCCGGATCGAGGCGGCATCCCGCGATCAAGGGGACGAGGGGGCGGCCTTCGAGCGGGCGGTGCGGCAGGCGGTTGAGTCGCTGGGGCATGCGGTGGATCCGCGGGTGGGGGTGGCGGGGTGTTTCATCGATCTGGCCGTGCGCCATCCCGACCGGCCGGATGACTACCTGCTCGGCATCGAGTGCGATGGCGTTTCGTACCGGGACGCCCGGTCGGCGCGGGACCGGGACCGGTTGCGGCAGGCGGTGCTGGAGAGCCACGGCTGGCATCTGCACCGGATCTGGGCGGCCGACTGGTCCCAGGGGGGCGTTGAGGCGCTGCGCAGGGTGCGGGATGCGATCCGGCGGGCGGTCCATGACGAGGGGGCAACGGACCAAGAGGGCGAAAAGGACCCACCGGCGGGCGGTGCCTCCGCGGTGCCTGCCAACGGGGCGGTCGAACGTGAGGCGGCTGGGGAAGCGCGGGTGGCGGACGAGGTCACGGTACCCTACCGCGAGGCCAACTTCGCCGTAAGCAAGCGAAGGCCGAACGAGATCCCGGTGGGGGACCTGACGCGGGTGGTCCTGCGGATCATCCGGGAGGAGGGGCCGATCCACGAGGAGGAGGTGGTGGCGCGGGTGCGGGATCTGTGGGGATTGCCCAAGGCCGGGGTCACGGTTCAGGAGGCGGTCTCGGCGGCATTGCGCTCGGCGGAGGCGTCGAAGGTCCTTGAATGGGAGGGACCGTTTGCGGCGGTGGCCGGGGCGCCGGTGAGGATTCGCAACCGGGAGGCCGTCGTTGTGCCCGGGGTGCGTCGGGCGGAACGGGTGCCCCCTGCGGAGGTTCGCGCGGCGATCCTGGCGCTGGTGGAGGCGCACCATGGCGCGGCGCGGGACGAGGTGCCGGTCGGGGTGGCGCGCTGGCTGGGGTTCAAGGTCACACCGGCCCCGCTTCGGGCGGTCATCGTGGAACAGGTGACCGCGCTGGTGGAGCGGGGGGAACTGGGGGAGAGCGAGGGGATGCTGAAGCGCCTCGAGCCGATGTCTCCGGAGCGGGGAGAGGGGGAACCGCCGGTATTGCCTTCGGAAGCCGGGGAGGGTCCCGCCGAGGTGCGGGATGAGGACCTCCCGAGGTGAAGGGCCGGCCCAAAGGCGGCGCTCGAAACGGTGTGCCTGCGGGTTCGAGGACGAGGACGAGTACCGGCCTTCGGGCTGAGTACGAGTCCCTGGGAGGGGGAAAGGGTGTGGTGCAATGGATTGAGGACTCGCGGAGCTCGTCCCTCCGAAGGGAGAAGCGGGTGATGAGATCGGAGGGCCGAGTTCCACGAGGCCGCAGGGTGGGGTGCAATGGATTGAAGACTCGCGGAGCTCGTCCCTCCGATTCGCTGGCTCAGTACCGACAACTTAGGGATGCGCCCGAGGCGCGGGCTCCCTCACAATCCCATTGACCCGGCCCAGACAGTGTGGGAGTGAGACCTTGAATGATTTCATGTGATGATCGTGCTTCCGTCCCTCCGTGGCACGGTCGGATTCTCGCGGTGGTGGCGAGGGTGACGTCCGCGTTCGGGTTCGCGTCTGCCATTGTCCGCCGGAATGGGAGGAGGCTCGCTGGCTGGGGTGGGGTGCTGTCCTGGGTTGTGACGTCCGCGGTCCTGGGCTTTCCGCCGGCATCCGCGCTGGGCCAGACTGTTTCGACCGGGGGAAGGCAGATCCGGCAATTGCTGGCCGACCCGCTTCGGCCCGTGGTGTATGGATTGAACGACGGGGCGGGTGGGAATGCCTCCCTGATCGCCTTCAACGCGACGAACGGAATCCTCGAGCGGGAAACGGTCCTGGCCGCGAATCCCCACGCGATGGCCGCCTCGCCGATCGAGGGCGCCCTGTATGTCATTCATTTCGGGTCGGACCAGATCGTGCGGGTGAACCTCGATTCGATGGCCATTGATGCCACGCGCGCCTTTGTCGCCCCGGGGAACTGGCAGGGTTCGGCGGAAGTCCGGTACCGGTTGTATGTGCGAGCGCCGGGGGAATTGATCTACACGGACGGTCAGTGGGCGCCGATGGCGCACCTTTTCGAGTTTGCGCGGGGCGTGGGGTCCTACGCGTTTTCCGTGGGGGACTTTGGGGTGGGCGGGCTGGCCGTGGGTCGGGACGGGAGGACGGCCTACGCATGGGGACAGTACGGCTGGAGTGCGGGGATTGCGGTCTCGCAACTGGCCCGGTTGGAGCTCGCTGAATCAGGAGCCCGATGGATGGCGGCGTCCCCGCAGAACCTGGGACGGGACCCGCTCGACACCCCGGTACTGCTCACGCTCAACGAGGATCGGGTGTTCATCAAAGACCGGGTTTTCCGAACCGACGACCTGGAGCAACCCACGCAGACCTTCGCCGAGAACATTTACGCCATCAGCCTGCACGGCGAACTCGCGGTGGGGACATCGCGCGTCTTCGACGGTCGATCGGGCGCCGTGCTGGCGAACCTGCCGGCGCACTCGACGGTGTCGGCGTTTACCGGCGACCAGCGGACGCTGTTCATCTTTGATCCGGAGCACGCCATGCTCCGGCTGGTTCCTGTGGCGCCGATCGCGACCGTCGCGGATGGCACGCTGGTTCCGACGCCGTCCGACGGCGCCTGGGTTGCCTCCAACCTGGTGCGCCTAACCTGGACGCATGCCCCGGTGGCGGCCTGGTACGATGTGTATCTGGGAATGGATGCCGCGGAGGTGGCGGTCGCCGGCCCGGGATCGCCGCTGCATTTGACCCGCACCCTGCGGAACGAGGTGCTGCTGACCAACGCCCCGAGCGTGGGGCAGCGGCATCATTGGCGGGTCGATGCAGGGACCCCTGTGTCCGTTGGAAAGGGAGCGGTCTGGAGCTTCGACGTGGCTCCGATTGCGGTGGATCCTGCGGGAATCCGGGTTGGGGCCATCGTCGGGCATTCGCCCCGTGCGGTCATGACGACGATCCGGGCGCCGGCGGACCTTTCATGGAATGTCGAGGCGGATGAGTCGTGGTTGGGAGTGGAGCCGCAGGAAGGCCGCGGATCCGGCGTGCTGCGCCTGGCTTTGGACACCGGGTCGCTGCCCGCGGGCGTCCACACGAATGGGATCCGGATCCGGGCGGGCGAGGCGGTGTTGAAGGCGGACGTGGTGGTGGATGTGCAACCGCTGCGATTGAGCCGGCTGGTGGCGGATCTGTCGCGGCCATACCTGTACGGACTTCAGGCCCCGTCGGCCGGGGATCCGCGCCACTCGATCGTGATCCTCCATGCGGAGACCGAACGGATCGAGCACCTCATTCCGGTGGGCCGGAACCCGACCGACATGACGCTCCACTACGGCGAGGACCGATTGTACGTGACGGACTGGGGGGGGCCGCAGGCGCACTTCATCGAGCTGGGGTCCCCGGACGTGGCGCGCACCCTGCCGATGGACCCCGATGCCTACCGGATCAATGCCGGTCGTCCGGGGCGGTTGATCGTGGAGGGGTACGACCAGTGGGTCCAGGGCTACCTGTGGGACACGACCACCGGTGCACGGGTGACCGACCTGCCGTGGCCGATTCGGGCGGGGGACGGGGAGTCCAGCCCGGACGGGCGTCACTACTACCATGCCGACCATGACATTTCGAATGCCCGGATTCACAAGTACGAGATCGCCGATGACATCCCGCGGGCGGTGGGCACCAGTGTGGAACGTCCGTCGGGTTCCAGAAACCTGGTCATGAGTCCGGATGGATCCCGGCTTTTCTGGAAGGGCTACGTGTACGACTCCGACTTGAGCGAGATCCGGCAGTTGGGCGAGGAGATCCACGGTGCCAGTCTGAGGGGTGAGCTGGCTTTCAGTTCCCGGCGTGCCTACAACGTGGCCAACGGGGAGGCGGTGTTTCAACTGCCGTTCGAGACCTCCGTCCTGGCTGTCTCGGGCGCCCAGGACAAGCTGTTCCTTTACAATCCCGCCACGGAACGCCTCGTCGTCGTGCCGACCCGGGATATCGCCCCGATTCCGGACGGAGGCTTGATACCGCTGCCGGCGGACGGGGCCACGGTGAATGTCCCCCTGACCCGGCTCGCCTGGTCCATGAGTCCTCCGGCTCTGAGTTACCGGGTGTATCTGGGGATGGAGGCGGCGGCTGTGGCGTCGGCCACGCCGGACTCGGAGGAGTATCTGGGCAGCACGAACGTTCCCGCGATGACACTCGTGGCGCCGCTCGATCGAGGCAGGACCTATTCCTGGCGGGTGGACCAGGTTGCGTTCGCGGGGGAGCGTCGGGGAGCGGTCTGGTCGTTCGACACGGCACCCTTTCGGGCGGGGCCGCAGGCAATCTCGATCCGGGCACTGACGGGCGCCCCGATCCCGCAGGCGACGGTGGTCATTGACATGCCGGACGCGACGATGGAATGGCGCCTGAGCGTGAGTGTCCCGTGGATGGAGGCTTCGCGGGAAGCGGGGACGGGCACGGAGGTTGTGACGTTGCGGGTGGACCCGTCGGGAATACGACCGGGCACGATGACCGCGGAGGTCCGGATTACCGGGGGAGGTTCGACGGTGGTGGTTCCCGTGACACTGGAGGTGGTGGCCCTCCGCCTGACGCAGTTGGTGGCGGATCGCGAGCGGCCCCGGGTGTACGGGCTGCATCCCGGCACCGCCGGCGAGGACGATGCGTACCTGGTGGTCATCGACACCGTCAGCGAGCGCATCGAACGGGTGGTGCCGGCGGGGGCGAATCCGACGGACCTGTCGATCGGGTACGCTGAGAATCGGTTGTATGTCGCCGACTGGCAGCGGGACGGGGTGCGGGTCTTCGACCTGGAGACGTGGGCGGAACTGGCATCGCTTCCGTTGGGGCCGGATGTTTACCGGGTGAACGCGGGGCCGGCGGGGAGGCTGGTGGTGGAAGGGCACGACCAGTGGGTCAGGATGCGGCTGGTGGACACGGCCGGGGGGCACGTGCTGGGAGACATCATGGTTCGCGAGGGTGACGGCGAGTACTCACCCGACTTGAAGTTCTACTATCACGGCGACAACAACTCCTCCGGAGCGACGATCCGGAAGTTTCGGATCGAGGGCGATGCCTTCGAGCCCGTTGCGACCAGCATCAACATCGGGTTCGGTTCGCGCAATCTGGTGATGAGCGAATACGGTTCGAGGATCTTCTGGGTGGGCGGCATGTTCGACGCGGAGCTGGCGTACCTGGGGGCGATCGGGGGTGAGGTGTATGCCGCCACGGCGGACGGAGGGTACGCCTTTGGGTCGAATCAGGTGTGGGACACGGAAGGACGCAGCGTGGCTTACCGGCTTCCGTTCGCGTCCACCGTGCAGGCGGTGGCCACGTCCGTCGGCAAGCTGTTCGCCTTTGATCCGGCGTCGGCGCGGGTGGTCGCGGTAGGATTGGGCGTCATCACGAACCGCGCCCCGGTGGCCAGCAATCTGGTGATCACGACCGAGGAGGACGTGCCGGTTCCCATTGAACTGAGGGCGGTCGATCCGGAAGGGGATCCCATCGAGTTTCAGGTGCTCAGTGAGCCCAGGCATGGCGTGCTGAGCGGCACCGGCGCCGGGCGCCTGTATTCGCCCGGGCTGGATTTCCACGGGGTGGACAGCTTCACCTATGTCGCCCGGGACGCCCACCGGACATCGGCGGTGGCGACGGTGACGGTGGTGGTGACACCGGTCAACGACGCGCCGGTGGCCTATGGCCGGGAGGCGTTCGTTCCCGCCGGAGGTGAGCGGTTGATCGTGCTGGCGGGGTCGGATGTGGAGGGGACGCCCCTGACGTATCGGATCGAGGAGGCGCCAGCGCACGGCACGCTGAGGGGGGTGCCGCCCGAGGTGGTGTATGTGGCGACGCCTGGATTCGAGGGCACGGACTCCTTTTCGTACACGGTCTCGGATGGAGAATTGAGGTCCAGTCCGGCCATCGTGGCCTTGCGGATCGAGACGCCTGAATGCCGGGCATTGGACGGGGCGCTGGCAGCTTTGTGGTCTGGGGAAGGGCAACCGTTCGATCGGGTCGGCGGGATGGACGCGGAGCCATTCGGTGACGTCACCTATGCGCCTGGCCGGAGCGGGCAGGGGTTCCGATTGGGATCGGACGGGGGCTTCCTTCGGATTCCGCCGCATGCCCGACTGTCGTTGGGAGCCATGGGCGCCGGCTTCACGGTGGATGCCTGGCTGCGGGTCGAGGGGGATCCGGGCACGCGGATCCTGTTGGGCTGGGGGACCAACGATACGCCGGCCGTCCTGAAGCGACTGGTCCGTTTCCAGGGCGGCATGGCGATCGAGGCGGTTTTCCGTTCGAGTGCCGGGCAGGTGTCCTCGATTCGATCGCCTGGGTTCGAGTGGGGCGAGGGATTTCACCATGTGGCCCTTGCCTTCGACGCACCGTCGGGTATCGCGACACTGTATCGAAACGGAACGGTGGCGGCGGTGGGTTCGGTCGGGTTTGCGCTGCCGGCGCGGGTCGAACCGATCCACCTGGGAGGCTGGCCCGGGGCCCTGACCGGATACCAGGGGGTGCTGGACGAGGTGGCGATCCATTCCAGGCCCCTTCCGGCGGAGGAAGTGCGGGCGATCTTCGATGCAGACCATGCCGGGCGCTGTCTTGAAGCGCGGTTTCCAGTCATCCTGGTGCCTCCTCAGCCGGTCCAGGTGGGTGTCGGGGCGAGTGTTCAGTTCTCCGTGGAGGCGGCGGGCAGCGGGCCGCTGGAGTATCAGTGGCGACGGGATGGTGTGGTCCTTCCCGGGGCGGTCCACGCCCGACTTGAGCTGGCAGGCGTCCGGGAGGGCGACGCGGGCCTGTACACCGTGGTGGTCCGCAATGCGTTGGGTGAAGCGACGAGCGAGCCGGTGGCACTGCGTGTGGCACTGGTGGCGAACGGCGGGTTCGAGGAGGGCGGGCTCGAGGGCTGGATCCTGGATGAGTTGAGCGATCCGGTACGGGCGGCGACGGTGGGTCCGGCGGGGAGGACGGTCTGGTCGAGCTTCTTCCGGACACAGCCGGCGGAAGGGACTCGCAGCCTGATGCACGGCTGGGATGCGGGTGTTGCCGGAGTGTTGCGTCTTTCGCAACCGATCGCGGTGCCGGCGGCGGGGGCGGTGTTGAGCTTCCGCTACCGGGCCGCGTGGGATTTGCAGTCGTTCGGCACTTCGAGCTATCCGCGGGTCTTTCGGGTGGCGGTGTTGGGCGTGCCGGAGGCCAACCTGTTGCTCTCCCAGAACATTCTGGTTGCATTGCCGAACACCGTGGTCAACGACACCGGCTGGCAGGTCGGGACCTTGGATCTGGGGGATTTCGCGGGGACCGCCGTGATGCTGAGGTTCGAGTGGACGGTGCCGGAACCGCTGATCGGCCCCGGGCAATTCGAGTTGGATGACGTGCGTGTCGTACCCGGAGCCATGCGGCCGAGCCTGGCGGTGACGAACCTGCACCATCGGGCGGATGGCGAGGTGAGGATCACGTATCGGGAGGCTGTGGGGGAGCGTTGGCGGGTGCAGGTGTCGTCGGACCTCCGGACGTGGCAGGTGTTGGGCGAAGGGGACCGGGACGGTTCAGGCCGCGTCGAGGTCGGCGACCCGGGGGCAATCGGAGAGGCGTTCCGGTTCTACCGTCTGGTGGGAGAGTAAGGTGGGGAGGCGTCGCATTCTGAATTCCACGCCATGAATTTCCTACCCGCCCCCCCCGCGCATCGCGGCGAAGGACGTGCCCCCGCAAACAGGTCTGTCATGCCGACCGTTGGGCCCGATCCGTCGATCTTGCGAGACTTACGCTCCAGGCATCCCTCGAATCCGCCAAGCCGGGTTAGTGATTTTGGGGGACGAGCTGGCGGGCCTTGTTGACGAGGGTGAGGAATTCGGCGCGGGCTCCGTCGGGATCGGCGCCGAGGGCGCCGCGGGCCCAGTGGAGGATCTGGTCCAGGTGGGGATCGCGGCCTGGAGAGGGCTGGCGGAGGCTGTTGGCGAAGGCGGCGACGGCGGCGGCGAAGCGGAAGTCGATGGAGGCCTGGTCGAAGGACCGGTCGGCATCGGTGACGGAGTGTTCCTGCTGGCGGCTGGGGGAGCCTTCGGGGCGCTGGTAGCGGAGTTTGAGGGTGAGGAGTTCCTGGCTGGGGACGAGCCGGGATGGGACGGGGGCGGGGGCGGTCACGGGTTCCTGGTACTTGAGGGGACCGACGGCGGCGGGGATGTCGAGTCCGGCGGGGACCAGTTCATAGAGGACGGTGACCGAGTGGCCGGCGCCGACCTCGCCGGCATCCCGGGAGTCGTCGAGGAAGGCCTCGTGGGGGAGGAGTCGTTTCTCGTAGCCGATGAGGCGCCAGGCGGCGACGCGGCCGGGATTGAACTCGACCTGGGCCTTGGCGTCGCGGGCGACGGTGACGAGGGTGGCGTCCATCTGGTCCACCAGGACGCGGCGGGTTTCCTCGAAGGAATCGAGGTAGTGGTAGGTGCCGTTGGCGCGGTTGGCGAGGCGGCGCATGAGGGCGTCCTTGTAGTTGTCGGTGCCGACGCCGAGGGTGGTGAGGAAGATGCCGGAACGGGCCTCCTCCTCGACGAGGCGGACGAGGTCGTCGGCGTTGCGGAGGCCGACGTTGAAGTCGCCATCGGTGCAGAGGAGGATGCGGTTGATGCCATTGGGGATGAAGTGCTGGCGGGCGACGCGGTAGGCTTCGCGGATGCCGCCTTCGCCGTAGGTGGAGCCGCCGGCCTGGAGGGAATCGATGGCGGCGAGGATGGTTTCCTTGTGTTCGCCCGGGGTGCTTTCGAGGCGGACGCCGGCGGTGCTGGCATAAGTGACGATGGCGATGCGGTCGGTGGGGGCGAGGCGTCGGGCGAGGGCGTGGAGGCCCTGTTTGAGGAGGGGGAGACGTTCCGGGGGCGCCATGGAACCGGAGACATCGACGAGGAAGACGAGGTTGGCGGGGGGCCTGGGGCCGGAGAGGGGACGCGCGTGGAGGGCGATGCGGACCAGGCGGTGACGGGGGGCCCAGGGGCAGGAGGCGACTTCGACCTCGATGCCGAAGGTGTCGTCGCCGCGGGGTTCGGGGAGGCGGTATTGGAAGTAGTTGATGAGTTCCTCGGCACGGACGGCGCCGGGCGGAGGGAGACGGCCGGCGTTGAGGAAGCGGCGGACATTGGCGTAGGAGCCGGTGTCCACGTCGAGGGCGAAGGTGGAGAGCGGTTCGTTGCGGGCCGGGAGGAAGGGGTTGGTGCCGACATCGAGGTAACCGGGGTTGTCGGAGGGGACGGCCCGGGACGGTTCCGGGCGGAAGGGCCAGTCGCGGGAGACCGACTCCTGTTCACGAGAGGGGGTCAGATCGGCGCCGAAGGAAGGCTCCCGTCCGAGCTGGGTCAGTGCCGGGAGCGGTTGGGTTGCGGGCACGGGCGAGGCTGGGGAAGCGGACAGGGAACGGCCCAAGGTCAGAGTGCGGCTTTCGGCCCTGGGTTCGGCGGTTTGGGGGGCGAGCCCGTAGCGGTTCCCTGGGGCGATATGGAAAAGGGTGTCCGGGGTGGGATGTGGGCTCGAAGGGGTGGCTGGCGGGGGTGAGGCGGACGGCTCGATCGCCGGCCGGGGTGTCGTGCCGGGGAAGAGCCCGTAGCGGCGCATGAGTTCCGGGGAAAGGGGACTGGCGGCGGACCGGGGTGGGGCGGCGGTGGGGGTGGGGCTTGGGCTGACGAGGGTGACTCCCCGGGATTGCGGGGGAGGCGTGGGGGGATCCGAGGGCTGGGGGGTGGGATCAACGGCGAAGGCGGGAGAGGGGGGAGCCTGGGAATCGGGGGGCAGGGCGATTGGTTCCGGGTCGGGTGCGGAGTGTTTGGCGAGCGTCAGGTTGGGGGCGCTGGGGGACAGGTTGCGAAGGTTCCAGGCGGCCCAGATGCCGGCCACGGCCACGAGTGCGGCGGCGGCGGCGAGGGTTCCGATCACCCAGGAAGAATCGCGCCAGCGGGCGATGGGGACGGGGATGAGGATGGGGGTATCGGTGCCGGGGATGGAGGAAGGGGCGGGGTCCCGGGGGACCTGAGCGAGCCGGTCGGGGAAGGTGGCCTCGATGGCCGGGGCGGGTTCGCTGGCGAGCGCCTCGGTCCAGTGGTTGGCGGCGGCTCGGATGTCCTCGAGTTCCTGGCGGGCTTCCGGCGAGGTGGCGAGGAGGGCTTCGAGGTGTTCGCGTTCGGCGGGGTCCAGTTCGCCGAGGGCGTAGGCGGTGAGGCGGGGATCGTCGAGATGCATGGTGAAGGGAGTGGGTTAGAGGGCTTGGAGCATGCGGCGGCGGAGGGTCTTGAGGGCGGAGTGGAGGATGAAGCCGACGTTGGCGACGCTGAGGCGGGTGATTCCGGCGATTTCGGCGTAGCTGAGGCCGGCCTGGAATTTCAGGCGTACGACCTCCTGTTGGCGGGGCGGGAGGGAGCGGAGAAGTTCGAGGGCGAGGCGGGCGGTGTCGTGGTGTTCGGCGGCGGCATCCGGCGACGGGTCCGGGTGGAGCGCTTCGATTTCATCCGGCCCGGGGAGTGCGGTGAGGCGGCTGTGGTGGCGTTGCATATCGAGGGCGCGGTTGCGGCAGACGGTGAAGAGCCATTCGGCGAGGTGGCCATCGAGCTGGCCCGGGTCAGCGCGGCAAAGGCGGACGAAGGTGTCCTGAACGACATCGCGGGCGGTATCGGGATCGCCGACGATGCTGGCCGCGTAGCGGGCCAGGGCGGGTCCGTAGCGGGCGAGGGCGACGTCGATCCAATCCGGGCTGTCGGGCAGTGACTCCATGCGTGGGCCGGTGGGCTCCACAGGGAACAACGGGCGGGCCGGCAAATCCTTAGAAGGAGATTTGCGCGGGGCGGGTGGGTCAGGCGGAGCCGGTGAGGGGTTTGAGGTCGGCGCGGACCGTCTGGTAGGAGGTGTTGTAGGCGAGGGCCCTGGGGTCGGGGACGGTGCCGGAACGGTCGCAGGCGGCCTGGTAGAGGTCGGGCCACCAGTTGCGGTGGGCGGTCAGGCCTTCGTCCTTCCAGCGGTTCCAGTCCATGAGGACGCGGGACCAGCAGGCGTCACCGAACTCGACGGCCTTGCGCGGGTCACCCATCTCGCTGACGTACCAGTCGCGGCCGACGCGGGCATGGAGGACTTCGTCGGCCCAGTCGTAGTCCTGGAAGAGAGTGGCGAGGGGATGACCGGCGGCCTGGGCGACCTCCCATTCGAAGCGTTTGCCGTTCCTGGGCATGAGACCTTGTTCGATGAAATAGAGGACGGCGTGGCGTTCGAGGGGACGGAGCTGGGTATTGAGGCCGAGGGACCAGGTGAAATTGACCATGACCTTGGAGGGCCAGTCGATGTTGAGGCTGACGAAGCCGACTTCGCCCATCATGGCGTGACGCGCCTCGTCCCAGAGCTGGCGGGTCATGTCGCGGTAGTAGGCCCAAGGTTTTCCGGGGGTTTCGGCGATGATGCTGGCCATCATTTCGGGGACATCGATTTCGCGAAGCCGCTTGTAGAACATCATCAGCGTCTTCGCTTCCGGGGGGAGGTCGGGGTCGTAGAGGAAGACCTCGGCATTGACGCCCATGTTGTAGGGGTCGGCGAAGCGTTCGTCGCGGCGCGGGGTGCCGTCGTAGCGGAAGGGGCGGAGGGAGTAGTGCGGGGCGAGGGGGCAGGGGACGGGTGCGGCGGTGCCATCGAGGCCGCCGGCGGCGGCGAGGAGGGCGTCGAGGAGATCGAGCCAGGGGGCGTCCTGGGGGGAGGATGGCGGGGGAATCAGGGTGGCGAGGACCTGCCGGCCGTAGAGGCGCATGGCTTCGAGTTCGAGGCGGGCGAAGCGAAGGATGCGGATCGAGGGATGATCGGCGAGGGGGTGGGTGTCGCGGAGGTGGGCGGCGATGGCGTCGTCGAGGGCGGGAATGGCCTTGAGGTAGAGGCCGAGGAGGAGTTCCCCGGTGGAGGGGGCCATGAGGATTTCGTTGAAGAAGGATTCGAGGGAGGCATCGGGGACGACATCGAGGCCGAGAGGGGGTTCCCGCATTTCCCCGACGCGCTGGCGGAGGGCGGTGGCGTGTTCGGCGCAGTAGTGGGCGTGCAGGCTGAAGGCCATCTTCAGTTCGTACACGGGTTCGGCGGTCAAGCGGGCGATGAATGCGTGATGGAGGCGTTTGAAGGCGTAGTGGAATCGCTTCAGGCGTCTCACGCACTCCTCGACCGACAGGCCGGTGGTCATGGCGTCTTCGAAGGAGGCGAGCCCGGCGAGGGGTGGCAGGGGGTGGGAGGGACGCGGAGCGTTCATGGTGGAGGAAGGATGGTGGAGGCGGGTGGACGGCGGAATTCCCAAACGCGGGGGGTTCAGGTTCTACGGTGCTGGAACCAGGCTTCGAGCAGGAGGATGGCCAGGGCGGCGGCGGCGAACCCTCGCCAGCGTTCCTGCGGGGCGGAGGGAAGGGCTGAGGCGGCGACAGGGGGATGGGCGGAGGTCTGCCATGGGATGGGCCGGGGGGTGGTATCGCTTTCAACGGGATCGATGGCCTGCACGGCGACCGTGGTTTCCCCACCGGGCCAGCGGAAGCGATACAAGCCCTGGCGATCGGTGCGGGCGTAGGCCACCTGGGGCGCACCGGGTGAGTAGGGGACTTCCTGCCAGTCCTCCCCGGGAGGTTGGATTTCGAGGCGGGCGGCGGACTGGGGCGGTTGCAGCCGGATGGGTTCACCCGCCCGGATATTGAGGGCGGCAGACCGGGCGGCGTGGGGATGGAGCCATTGGATGGCGTTGGCGATGAAGACCGGGAAGGAGACGCGCAGGGGCCAGGTGGTGTCGAGGAGGTCGAACCCCAGCCAGAGAATGCGCTGGGATCGGTGCTGTCCGGCGAAGGCCACGGGGCCCTGAGGCGTATCGATCAGGGCGTTGCCCCAGGGTGGGAGGGTGGCGGTGCTGGCCTTGGCAATGGCCACGGCGTCGAGGCCGACGAAGCGCAGGACGGGATGGCCCGCCTGCCAATCGACGATGGCCGGGTTCGACACGGGTTCGGTCTGGTCGAACCAGTCCGGTGGGGAGGCGGCGATGGCCAGCAGGTTGGCCGAGGGCCACGGGGAGGGGGTCAGGCCGTCGAGGATGACGATATCCCAGTCCGCGGGGCTGTCGGGGCTGTCGGGGGTGTCGGGGAAGTCCTGGACCACGGTGAGGGCGACTGGGCCGCTGGCAAGAATGGCCCGTTGGAGGAACGCGTTCCCGCGGGTGGCGAGGAGGATGCGCGCTGGGACGGGTGGGGGGCTGACGACGGAGGCGTGGTTATCCACGGCGAGGTCATCGGGGGCATCATGACGGACGGTGAAGACCTCGACGGGCCACGGAGTGACGTTGAAGACGACGGAGGCTGAGGCTCCTGCATCCAGGGAGACGGTCCGGACGGCGACATTTTCGGTGCCGGCGGCGAGGGTGACGGACGTTTCGACCGGATCGGGGGTGAGGTTGACCAGGCTGGCGAGCAGGGTGCGTTGGGCGGGGTTTTCGGGATGCGGGCGGACCTCGAGGGAGGTGAAGGCGACGTTGCGGCGACGGACGCCGACGGGATGGAAGACCGCGGGCAGGGCCGGGGCGGGGGAGGCATCGAGGCCGGCGAGGGCTCCATCGCTGAACAGGTGGATTTCGGCGCCTTCGACGTTGCGGATCAGGCTCTCGGCAAGCCGCAGCGCGTCTCCGATCCGGGCCGGGCCATCGGTGACCTGGCAGGCGTCGAGGGCACGCCGGAGGGCGGTGCGGTCGGAAGTGGGCGCCTGGCGGACCAGGACGCCCGGGCCCGCCTGGAGGATGGCGAGGGTTTGGTGGGGGCCGAGACCCTGCACCCAGCGATGGGCCTCGGCGCGGGCGGCTTCGAAGCGGGAGGGCAGGACATCGGTGCTCTGCATGGAGGCGGAGGCGTCGAGGATGAGCACGCGCAGGGGGCTTGGGGTGGCGGTGGAAGAGCTGAGGGGACGCGCGAGGGCGAGCACGGCGAGGGCGAGCAGGAGGATCTGGAGCAGGAGGAGCCATTGGGCACGCAGCCGCTGCCAGGGGGATTGGGCGCGGGTGTCGGCGAGGTGGCGGTCCCAAAGGACGGTGCTGGGGACGGGGTGGGTGCGATGCCGACGTTTGAGGAGATGGAGGAGGACGAGGGCAGGGATGGAGAGGGCGAACCAGAGGGCGAGCGGGGCGAGGAAGGACATGCCTGGGACTATTCGAGGATGCGTTGGCGGCGCATGGCGCGGAGGAGGACATCCTCCGGCGCGGCGTCGGACCGGACGCGGAGGTAACGTCCGCCACGACGGTGGCAGGCGGATTGAAGGTCCTGGCAGTAACGTTCGACCGTGTTGCGGTAGGCCGCCAGGCGCTGGCGTGGAAACGTGATTTCCCGATGTTCCCGGGTCTCGGCATCCAGCAATCGGAGGTCCCCGAAGGTGGCCGGTTCGAGTTCCTCGGGGGCGAGGATCTGGACGAGGTTGACGTGCAGGCCGCGGTTGGCGAGGGCGTCGAGGGCGGGAAGGCATCCGTGGGGATCGAGACAGTCGCTGAGGATCATGGCGATGCCGCCGCGCCTCAGGGGAGCGGCCATCTGTTGGATGGCGAGGTTCCAGTCGGCACGGCCTCCGGGAACGAGACGGGAGAGGTGACGAAAGAAAAGGGAGGTGGAGCGCAACCCGGGAGGCGCGCCGAGCACCGCATGGTGGGAGGCCTGATCGGGCACGTCGGGACCGGGCCTGGGGAAAGGGTGAATGGCGACACGATCGTGGGAGGCGAGGGCGACGTGGGTGACGCCGGCGGCCAGGCGGCGGGCGAGATCGAACTTGGAGGGCGAGCCGAAGTTCATGGAGGCGCTGGCATCGAGGAAGATGTGGAGCCGGTTTTCGCGTTCGTCCTCATGACGTTTTACGTAGAGGCGGTCGAGGCGGCCGTAGAGGTTCCAGTCGAGGTGCCGAAAGTCGTCGCCGGGGGAGTAGTCCCGGTGGTCGGCGAATTCGACGGCGTGGCCGCGGGCGCGGCTGGGTCGTTCGCCGCGCCCGGGGTGGCGGGCACGGTGGCTGGCCGCGACGCGGAGGCGGTCGAGCTGGCGCAGGAGGGACGGGGCGAGGATCAGGTCGTGCATCGGGCCGGGGGCTAGCGCCGTTTCGTACGGGAGTTGGGCTGCTTAGGGCAACAGGATCGAGTCATCTAGGGCAGTTTTTTGGGGGAATCGTTTTTCGCAGTTGACACTAACGCGGTTCCCATCCTTCACTGGCGTAGATCGCCGAGGAGCGAGGAGGTGGCGATCAATCAACATATGTAGATCTTTGGCGTAGCCAAAGTTAGGACTGGTGGACATCTGAAACGATCAACGACCCAAACCAATGAACCGCATCAGTTGTATGACGCTTGGAACGGTGGCCGCCACGTTGGCGGTGACCGCGACCGCGGGGTTTCCGTGGGATGAGATAGCGGATGACATCGCGCTGACGAGTGGGGGTACATTCTCGTCTGCGGAGATTGCGTACGCCGGCTTCAACTTCGCCGGGGGGGAGACGCTGACCCTCAACCTGTACTCGATGGACGGGGCACCGACGCCGGGGAGCTTCGGATTTGCGACGCCGGGGTCGCTGCTGTACTCGCAGACACTGCCGATTACGGCGGCGAACGATGGCCGGGTCACGTTCACGGATGCGGCGCCGTCGGTGGTGTTACCCTCAACGGTGGCGGTGGGGTTGGTGTTCGACATCGACTTCCCGAACTCGCAGGCGGGACCGCTGTTGTTCGATCCGCCGACGGGAGGTTCCTCGTTCGATGACTTTTGGGTACGGGGATTCGAGGGGGATGCCGACTGGGCACTGCGGGTGATCGATTTACCGGGCGGGCTGTTTCTGCCGGTGAACTTCGGGATTGAGTTGAGCACGACGGACGGGTTGGTGTACGCCAACCTGGCGAATCCGCTGCTGCTGGCGGACGGGTCGCAGGCTTATCTGGCGGTGCCGGAGCCTGGGACGTGGATCAGCATGGGCGGGGTTGGGTTGCTGGCGGCCTCGGTGCTCTACCGCCGATTCCGGCAGGCGAAGGCGGGTTGATCGCGGCCAGGACCGCGCATTTCCGGGGCCGGGACCGAAGGGTTCCGGCCCCGTTTTTTCCTGGGGGGGCGAATGGGATTCCCAACTAGGGGTCTGCGGGGACGAGGGAACCTTCGAGGACGGCGAGCGGAGGCGTGGCGAAGTCGTGCCAGAGGGCCTCGATGCGGGCGGGATCCGGTTCGCCGTCGAGGGTGACGATGCGATAGCGGGAGTGGAGGGGAGAATCCGGCTGGATCGACCAATCGCCGAGTTGCGAGGGGGTCCAGCAGACGAACGGTTCACGGGGGTGGACGCGGAGGGGTTGGGGGGCGCGGAAGTTGGTGGGATGTCCGAGGACGGCGACGCCGGACAGGGCGTCCTCCACGGTTCCGCCCAGCCAGAACCACCGGGCCCGGGTTTCGTTCGCGGCGACGCGGTTGGTGACGCCGTTGGCATCGAGGTAGCGGGCGGCGGCGGGTCCGTTCCAGGCCCACGGGCCGCGAAATGCGAAACCGCCGTAGTAGTAGCGGGGAAAGAGGACGGCTGAGGCGTCGGGGACGGACTGGGAGGAGTTGAGGTCGAAGAGGTGGACTCCGGCGCGCGGGGAGAGGGCGAAGAGGCGGATTTCCCACGTTTCCCGCAGGGCGATCCGGGGTGGATCCACGAGCACGTCGGTAAAGACCTGCCGGGCGTGGAGGGAGGCGAAGACCGGGCCATGCTCGAAGGCGTCGAGGGCTTCGAAGTCGGTTCGGCCACGTTGCTCGCCCATGTTCCAGAAGTCGGGTCGGCGCTCCTCGAAGACGGTACGGGGCCAAGACCACCAGAACCCGTGGTGATGGATGTGATTGGGCGGGTAATCGTCGGTGACGATGCGTCCGGAGGGGGTGTGGACGGGATGGAGGTAACCGCCGCGCCGGAAGGCTTCCGGAATGGCCTCGCGCGGCAGTTCGCCGGGCCCGGCCAGGTAGGTGAGGACGGGGCGATCCCCGAGGCTGAGGGTCAGATTCTGGTTCCGATGGGTGGCGCGGGCGCCTTGTGCGGGTGCTTCCGCATCGGAGGGGGGGACGGGGAGGAGCGGGTACTGGCGGGTCGTGCCGCGTGGGAGACCGGGTTCGACATACCAGGCGAGATTGCCGCTGCGTTGGATGGGAAGCAGTCGGCCCTCCGGGGTTCGCAGGACCCAGGCGCCCCCGCCGTGGGGCCAGTCGAAGGAGACCGGGCAATCCTGCCGGTCGTGATCTCCCGCATGGACGGTGAGGCGGGGTTGGGCGGCGGAGGAGAGGGAGCTGAGGCCCAGGCCCAAACCCAGGCCCAGGCCGAGCGCCGGAAGGAGACAACGCATGGGGTTTTGTGGGGCGGGTGGGGAGGTGTCGGCAAGGACAACCTTGGAAGGCGCGCGCCCGTGGATCCCGGAGTTGTGGGTCGAGGCGCGAACTTCGCGAAGCATGGCCTCGGAGGGCCGAGTTCCACGAGGCCGCAACGATGGGGTGCGTTGGGATGAGGACTCGCGGAACTCGTCCCTCCGATTGGCTGCCTCCTCATCGACAACTTGCGGATGCACCGGGCGCGCGCGGTCGATTGGGAAGAGGGTTGTATCGGGGGGAAGGGTCCGGCCATCTTGGGCGTGCGTGGCGACATCCGAGTCACAATCCGTCGCGGCTTCCGAGCGGGGGCCGGCTCGTCCCTCCATGGGCGAGATGAGGGCGTTGCTGGGAGCGGCACGGGGGGTGCGATCGAGGCTGGTGCGACTGGCGGTGTGGGAGGGGATCGGGTGGGTGGCGTTGGCCTTTGGCCTGGCGCTGTCCGTGGCGATGGGGGTGGACTGGGTGTGGCACCTGCCGCGGGGAGGGCGGATGGCGGGCGGTTTGGGGGTGGTGGGGTTGACGCTTTGGGTGATGTGGCTGCGCCTGCTGCGGCCCTTGTGGCGGCTGCCTCGAGGCGAGGCCATGGCCCTGTTTGTGGAGCGGCGCCGCCCGGATCTTCGCAGCCGGTTGATCAGTGCCATCCAGTTGTCGCGGGGCGACGCCGACAGCCCGGAGGCGGCGGCGTTCATCCGGCGGTTGGTGGACCAGGCGGGGCGTGTGGCCGGGGCGCTGGATCCGGCGGAGCTGGTCCCGGGGGACGGGCTGCGGCGTGCCGCGTGGCGGATCGTGCCCGGGCTTGGGGTGGTGCTGGTGGGATGGGCCCTGGCGTGGCCGATGAGCGGGGTGCTGCTGCGCCGGGCGTTCCTGGAAGAGATCCCGGTGCCGCGGGCGACGCGGTTGGTGGAGACGTCGGGGGAACGGACGGTGGGGCGCGGTGACGACGTGATTCTTTGGGCGCGGGCGGAAGGGGTGATCCCGGCCGGCGGGGTGCTGTCGATCCGGCACGGTTCCGGCCGGGTTCAGACGCTGCCCATGGAGCCTGACCCGGGGGATCGGGGGCGTTTCAGCCGGGTGCTGGCGAATGTGCCGACCTCGTTCGAGTACCGGATCCGGGTGAATGACGCCGAGAGCGTGGAGTACCGGGTGGAAGTGCTGCCGCGTCCGGTGGTGACGGAATTGATGCTGGTGCAGCGGTTGCCGGAGTACACGGGGTTGCCGGAGCGGGTGCTGGCTCCCGGCGAACTGAGCCTGCTGAGGGGAAGCCGTCTGCGGGTCTCCGGGGTGGCGAGCCAGCCGTTGGAGGAAGCGGTGCTGCGCCTTGGGGGGATTGAGACGAGCCTGGCGGCACGGATCGACGAGGGGCAACCGGAGCGGTTTGAGGCGGAGTTCGAGGCAGGCGATGCGGCCTTGAGCAGTTTCTCGGTGGAAATGCGGGATCGGCGTGGGATTCCGTCGCGGGATTCGGCGGTGCACGCGGTGCAGGTCGTGCCTGACCGCGCCCCGAGGGTGCGGATGATTCTGCCGGCGCGACGGGAGGAGCTGGCCACGCCGCAGGGCGAGGTGCTGTTGTCCTTCGAAGCCACGGACGACTACGGGGTGGGGGCGTTGCGGTTGTTGTACCGGTCGGTGGGGCTGGTGGAGCAGCCGCCGATGGTGACCGAGCTGGATCTGGGGGGCGAATCGCCGGCGGCGGTGCGACGTCGGTTCTCGTGGGTCCTGGGAAGCTGGAGGCCGCCGCCCGTGGAAGGGGAACTGGTGGAGTTCTGGATTGAGGCGGAGGATCGGAATATCGAGGACGGTCCGGGGGTGGGGCGGAGCGAGCGTTACCTGCTGCGGGTGGTGACCGAGGCGGAGAAGCGGGCGGACCTGCTGGGACGCGCCGGGGACGCCATCAGCCGGCTGGGGGATGTGGCGCAGGGTCAGGAACGGTTGAACGAATCGCTGGGGCGGATCATCTTGGGGCGGCCGCCCGCCCGTTAGGCGAACCTCTATGAAGCTGCGCATCCTTTACGTTCTCGTGCTGGCAGGGATGGGTCTGGCGGGATGGAACCTGGGGATGCCGGCCCGGGGGGCGGTGGGGGCGCGGGGCCCGGACGGACTGGCCCAGGCGGAGGTTGGGCAGCAGCAGTTGCAGACCAGCACGGCGCGGATTGCGGAACAGTTGGGGGCGATCATCGAGGAGTTCCGGCGCAACGGGCTGGGTGGGGAGGATGTGCAGCTCTTGGGGACCATTCGCGGGGTGCTGGGCCAGTTGACGCAGGACGACATGACGCGGGTGGTCCTGCTGTTGCAGGCCTCCCGGGATGGCGCGGAGGGTGGGGCGTCGCGGTCGCAGTTGATCGAGGCGTTCACCACGCAGAAGACCGTCGGCCTCAAGCTGCGCCAGATTCTCCTTGAGTATCAGCGTCAGCAGGAGCTGGCCGGCGTGGCGGCGCGGCTGAAGGAGCTGGCCGCCCGCCAGCAGGCGGCCTTGCGGGAGACGCGATCCCTGGCCGAGGCGGCCGCGGGGCGGCGGCGCGAGTGGCTTTCGGAGAATCAGCGGATCGCATTCCAGCTTCAGGTGAGCGAGCAGCACGCGTTGAAGGACGAGGTGGCGGCGGTGTTGCAGCGGCTGAGGACATGGGCTGCGGAACCCGACAACGAGGCATCGGGTCGGGCGTTGGAGGCGCTCAACCGGCCCGAAACCGGCGGGTTGGTGCGCAGCCTCGCGGGTGCGGCCGAGGATCTGGAGGGGGGACGTCTGTTGAGCGCCGCGGGACGTCAGCGGGCGGCGCGGGGCGGAATGCGGGATCTGGCGCGCTGGCTGATGCCGGTGGGCGACGAATTGGAGGCGTTGCAGGCCGCAGTGCGGGAGGTGGACGGTCTGATCCGACGCCAGACGGAGGCACGATCGGCGACCCGCCAGCTTCCGGACCGGGCGCCGGTGATTGAGCCGGTGGTGCGGCAATTGGGGGATCTGGTGGACGACACCGATGTGGCGCGGCGTGACATCGGGCTTCTGGACACGCCGGCCTCGGAGCAGGTTGCCGCCGCGCTTGGGCGGATGCAGGAGGCGCGTGGAGCGATCGAGGTGGGGACCGCGGAAATGCGGCAGCGCCGGCTGGTGGCCGGGACCCAGCAGGAATTGTCGCTGGCGCGGCTCGAATCGGCGCGGCGCCTGCTGCAGCAACGCATCGACACGTTGGAGAAGCAGCGCCAGGCCCTGGCCGATCCGATGTCGAACCTGCGCCAGGTGAGGGAGGATGTGGCGGAACTGATCGAGCGCGAGCGGGAGATCCAGACGGCGGCGGCCGGGGCAGGGGAGGATCCGGCGGCCCTGCGGGGGATGGCCCCGCGCCAGGGCGACCTGGCGGATCGGGCCGGGGACACGGCGCAGCGGGCGGCGCTGGATTCCACGCCGGCGGCGGAACGCATTGGCGAGGCGATGTCCCAGATGCGGCGCTCGCAACGTTCGCTGGGAGAGGGTCAGAACGATCCCGGTGCACAGCAGGCGGCCATCGACGCGCTGGGGTCGGCGCTGGCCCTGCTGGACGAACAGTTGAAGGCCATGGAGGCCGCCGAGGCGGAACTGGCCGAGCTCGAGCAGTTGCTGGAGCGGCTCATTGCGCTGATCGAGGCCCAGCGGGCCTTGAACGCCGAGACGGCCCGGTTGGCGCACGACGTCCCCGGGCGCGATCCGGCGGCGGTGGGCACCGACCAGAACGCCGTGGCGATCAAGACGCGTGAGCTGGAGGTGGACCTTCCCCCGACCGTGGCCCAGGCGGCCACCTACGTGCGGGATGCCGGGGTGCAGATGCTGCTGGCGGGGAGCGAATTGGGTTCCGACCGGCCCCGCGAGGCGCGCCCGCCGCAGGACGAGGCGCTGGCGAATCTGCTCCGCGCCAGGCGCGAACTCGAGGACCGCATGGCTCAATTGCGGGAGATGCTGGGCCAGGGCGACGACCAGGCGGCGCTCGACCAACTGGCCCAGATGGTCCGGGAAGCCCAGGGCGATCTGAACCAGGCAATGTCCGCCGAGGCCCTGGAGGCCATGGCGCAGGGGATGGAACAGGCCGGGCGGCGGATTCAACCGGCAACCTCGGGACGGCTGGGACGGATCCCCCGCATGATCCGGAGCCAGCTCGAACGGGCGGATCGTTCGTTGATGGAAGGTTCGGCTGCGGCAGAGGGAGGCGACCAGAGCGGCGCGGACGCCGAGGCGTCCGAGGCGCAGGCGGCTCTGGCGGCGGCGGCGGCGGCTTTGGATCTGGCCATGGCCGGCATGGGGCAACAGGCCGGACCGGGCGAGGGGCAGGGGGGCCAGGGACAGCAACCCGGTCAGGGGCAGGGCCGTGGACGTGGGCGGACCCCGGGGCAGCAGGCGGGCCGGGGCACGGGCGACGCCGGCAATTTCTTCGGCGCAGGGGGGGCGGAAGGACCACGGGGATCGGCGGCAGGGAGCGGACAGTTCATCGGCTTGCCACCCCGCGAGCGGGCGGCGCTGCTGCAGTCCCAGGGGGAACGTTACCCTCAGGAATACGCACCCCAGATCGAGCAGTATCTCAGGAACCTTTCCGACCAGGTGCAGGAGGCTCCCCGATGATGTCATCGAAACGAACCGTACCGAATGGGCCGGACGCCTGCTGGGTGGGTCGGCGGGCCGGGGTGACGCTGGCGTGGACGCTGGTCCTGGCAGGGCTGTTGGGCGGGGGGATGCCGGGGCAGACGGCCGAACCTCCACCGTCGTCGGCGGCGGGCGAAGGGACCGTGCCGGTGGTGGACGCGGCGACCGAGGCGGTGATCGAGGGGGCGATGCGCTTTCTGGCCGGTGCGCAGTTGCCGAACGGTTCGTGGGGCAGCACGGATTTCGAGCGGCGGCATCCGGTGGCCATGACGGCGTACACGTTGATGGCCTTTCTGGGGGCGGGGCATCTGCCGGGGGAAGGTGAACACGGAAGGGTGGTGCGGGCCGGGCTGCAGTATCTGCTGGATGTGGCACGACCGGACGGGACGTTCGGCGACCGGTCGCTGGGCCAGTACATGTACAACCACGGGGTGGCCACGACGGTCCTGGCGGAGCTGTACGGTCAGACGCAGGCGGCGGACATCAAACCGAAGCTCGATCGCGCCATCCGGCTGATCGTGAGCTGTCAGAATGCGGAGGGAGGCTGGCGTTACCGGCCGATCGCGCAGGATGCCGATGTTTCGGTGACGGTGCTTCAGGTGGTGGCCTTGCGGGCGGCAAAGAACGCCGGGATTGATGTGCCACAAGAGACCATTGACCGGGCGGTGCGGTATGTGAGGAGCTGCTTCGACCCGGGTTCGGGCGGGTTCACCTACCAGCCGGGCAACCGCGCCCCGGGTTATGCCCGCACGGCGGCGGCGGTGTATTCGCTGCAGGTCTGCGGGCTGTACGACGATCCGCTGGTGCTGCGCGGGTCGGAGTACCTGATGAAGAACTTCGGCCAGCGCGAGTGGTTCACCTACGGGACGTATTACGCGGCCCCCGCCCAGTACATGCTGGGCGGCGAAGTGTGGAAGGCCTGGTACCCGAGGATGAAGGCGCAGCTTCTCCGCCAGGTGGTGCGGGACGGCAATCGTGCCTACTGGGACGGGTCGATCGACATGGGATCGAACGGCCTGGGGCCCGTGTACGCGACAGCGGTCTATGCCTCGGTGCTGGCCATGCCATGGAACTACGTCCCCATCTATCAGCGATGAACCGTTGCCTTGTCCGCCTGGCCCTCGCCCTCGCTCTTCTGGGCGCACCGGGGGTGGCACCGGCCTTGGAGGGGATCCTGCGCACGACGGATGGCACCACCCTGCGCGGCGAGGTGGACTGGACGCCGGATGGCTGGAGGGTGCGTGCGGAGGACGGCGAACCCGTCCCGGTCGCCCTTTCGGAGCTGGTTGAACTGGCGATGGACGAACCCGAGCCGGAACCGGTGGCGACCGGGGATGGCGAAGGCTCCGGCAACGATCCGGCACCCGAAGGGCCGGCTGCCGAGCCGTGGGAAACGGCGCAGATTGGCGGGGGACTCGAGGGCGGGGTGACCGAGGTGCGCCCGGGCTGGCAGGTCACGGGCGGGGGGCTCGGTCTGCGGGGCAATGCCGACAACGTCTTCCTGGCCTACCGGCCCCTCGAGGTGTCCGGTCAGATCGTGGGGCGACTGAGCGCCTTCGATGGGACCGACCCCGAGGCCATGGCCGGGGTGACCTTGCGGGACAATCTCGGGGAGGCGTCGGCCTATGCCTTCATCGGGATGCGGGTCGGGTCGGGCTTGTGTTTCCAATACCGGCAGATTGCCGGGGGCATGACCATGCGGGTGACCAACGTCGCCATGCCCCTTCCGGCCTGGCTGCGCCTGAGCCGCGTCGGCGGTGCCGTCGTTGCCGAACTGTCCGCGGACGGACGCCAGTGGCGGACCGTCGGGCGGGCCAACATCAACCTGGGCCGCAATGTGCGGGCGGGTCTGACGGTGACCGCGGGCCTCGACAACGACACCGCGGAGGCGCGCTTCGATGCGGTCTCCATGGGTGCCCGCGGACTGGCCTACCTGCCGGCGACGGGCTACCCGCGACTGCTGCTCCGGGGCGGTTCCGTCCTCGCTGCCCCGGTGGTCTCGGGCGACGAATCGGTGCTGCGGCTGGGGGGGGACTGGGCGGGTTCCCTGGTGTCCGTCCTGAACCTGGCGCGGATCGAGTTCGTGCCCCTGGCGCCGGAAACCGAGGCGCGCATCGACGATGACCGGAGCGGGGTGTTGCTGGCCGACGGGGATTTTCTCGACGGGACGCTGCGCGGGATTGCGACCAACACGGTGACCATGAGTTCGATCCTGTTCGGGTACCGCCAGTTTGCCATCGGCAGCGAGGTGGCCGCGGTGCTCCTGGGCACGGTCGAGCCCGACGAGGCGACCTTCCATGTGCGAACCCGCGACGGATCGGAACTGCGCGCCCGCAGGCTCGAACTCGGGCCCGAATTCGTCCGGGTCGAATCGCCACTCCTGGGTTCCTTCCAGGTTCGGACCGAAGAGATCCGGCAACTGCGTCGAGGCGCGCGTGAACGTTGATGACGACGAAGAATCCGTCCGGAATGTCCGGGCGGTCCGGGCGACCGCATGGGGGGCGATGTTGGCCGTCCTGGTGATCTTCAATGCCTGCTCGACCCCGACGGCTCCGGCACCGGCGGGGCGTTCACCGGCCGCGGGTATCGTCCATCCGGCATCTTCTGGGCCCGCTGCGATCGATGTCGGGAGCCTTGGCGCAGACGTCCCGGAGCCTCTGGATCCCGTCTGGATCCAGGCCCTCGCCGAAGCGGCCGGGGCGGGGGATCGCGAAGCCTGGAGGGAACTGGTGACGTTGGGTCTCGACCACCGCGACGTGCCTGCCGCGATCGAACAGCTCACCCTGGCGGTCGGGGACGCCGCTCTGGTCTGGGTGCGCGAACTGCTGAGCGCCACCGCCCGCGAGACCCGGGACGTCTCGGGCCTGCTCCGCCAGGCGGCCGAAGGCGTGGGGTGCCTTCCCCGGCCCGGGGACTGGCTGGCGTTGATCCGGGAAGTGGTTTCCCGGGAGTGCTGCGACCGGCACGCCTTCCTGGCAGCCGCCTTGTCGGGCATGGCCCGCGGCATCGAACTGGCCCGGCATTCCGCTCCCATCGATCCGGAGGCGGTGTGGCGCCTGGATGATCTGGCGCAGCACCCCGATCCCGGTCTCGCCCATGCTGCCCGCATGGTTCAACCCCATTTCCAGCCGGGCGGCGATGGGCTTTGAAGCGGGGTGGATCACCGTGGGGAGTGGGGGAGGTTGGGCGGTGCATCCCGGAATTGCGGGTGAGGAGGCAGCGAATCGGAGGGACGAGCTCTGCGAGTCCTCAATCCAACGCTCCACACCGTTGCGGCCTCGTGGAACCCGGCCCTCCGAAGCGCCGCTTCGCGGAGTTCGCAAATCTCTCCACAACTCCGCGATGCACGGGAGGATGGGGGGCGGATTCCTTCCTGGTGGACAGTGACTAAGCCGTCGCCATGCAATAAGGTCGGGCGCGCTGGCCTGAACTTCACGGGCAGGAGCTTCGTTGTTCGCTCGTGACGTATCCCGGTTCCGATACGCGCCTAGCTCACTCCTCGTCTTGCCCGAAGAGCTGCGGCGACATCCCATTCCTCCGTATGGCATGGAAACGGCCAGGCAGGTCAACCCGCCGGCGTGGCGGGAGGGCGGGGGAAGTCCTCCTGGCCCGTGGTGGCGAGGACGGCGCGCCAGAGTTCGCCCTGGGTATTGAGCCGCTTTGGCGTGGCGACGAGCAGTTCGATGGGCACATGGATGAACTGTCCGTGGAGGAATCCGATGACCAGGCCGGTGAGGCCGGCCATGGCGGCGTGGACAGCGTGTCGGGCGAACCGGTCGCAGAGGACCGCATCCTCGTTGTTGGCGGGGCGGCTGCGGATCGAGTAGCTGGGATCGAACATGCGGAGGGTCAGTTCCTCGCCGGCCTCGTGGAAGGCGCGACGGATCTGCGCCGCCAGGAAGGCCCCGATGTCGCCAAGCCGCGGATTGCCCGAGGCGTCACGAGCCGTCTCGATGGCGGGCAGATGCTCCTGACCGGCACCTTCGGCGACGGCGATCACCGCGTGGCGGCGGTTGCGGACGCGACGAAGGAGGGCGGCGAGAAAGCCGTCGGGGCCCTCGAGGACGAAGGGTTGTTCGGGAACGAGGCAGAAATTGACGTCCTGGCTGGCCACCGTGGCGGCGGCGGCGATGAAGCCGGCGTGGCGGCCCATGAGTTTGACCAGGCTGACGCCGTTGGGGGCGCTGTGCGCTTCGGTGTGGGCGCCGTCGAGGATCTCGCGGGCGGCGGCGACGGCGGTCGCAAAGCCGAAGGTGCGGTCCACGAAGGCGACATCGTTGTCGATGGTTTTCGGGACGCCGACCACGGCCAGCGGATGCCCGCGTTTCCTGGCTTCGACGTGGAGTTCCCGGGCGCCGCGCTGGGTGCCGTCCCCACCGATGGTGAAGAGCAGATGGACGCCCCGGCGGACAAGGTGCTCGACGGCACGAGGGACATCCACGGGCCCGCGCGAGGTGCCGAGAAGCGTGCCGCCGTCGCGGTGGATGTCATCCACGGAGTCGATGGTGAGTTCAAGGGGTTCGCGACCGCGGTCGGGATCGAGGCCACGGTAGCCGTCGCGGAATCCGAGGACGGAGTGGACGCCGTAGCCGTGGTGGAGTTCGAGGTGGAGGGAGCGGATGACGTTGTTGAGGCCGGGGCAGAGGCCGCCGCAGGTCACGATGCCGGCGCGGGTTTCGGCCGGATTGAAGTAGAGGGATTCGGCGGGCCCGGCACGGAGGAAGAGACGGGGATCGTGCGGGGGCCGGCCATCGATCCATTCGAGCGTCTCGGGGATCAGGCCGCGGGGCGCAAGGCGTTGGGACCGGGGCCCGGGGAACCGGGCGGGACCGAGGGAATCGACGGGGAGCAGGGGCATCGCTTTGCTGAGCGTCAGGCTACCCGGGTCGGGGTCGCGGGGCCACTTCGGGATGCGCAGGGCCCGGTGCATCTTGGAGGTGTGGGTCGAGGCGCGAACTTCGCGATGCGTTGCTTCGGAGGGCCGAGTTCCACGAGGCCGCAATGGAAGTGGAGCGATGGATCGAGGACTCGCGGAGCTCGTCCCTCCGATTCGCTGCCTCCTCACCCACAACTCCGGGATGCACGGCGCAGGGCCGGCTCTGATGTTCCACCCTTGAATCCGGCGGGACGCCGGGGTTTGCTGTCCGCACGACCCTCGACGGCGGCGTGGACCATTCCATCTGAACCCGGAACCCGCCCGTACCGGCTGAAGCCGGGACACCGAATGCCGGGGTGGCCAGGGTCCGGCGGTCGGGTTTCCACGCTTCGGCATGCGGCAGAACCCACAACCTTGTTATTCCATGAAGACACACGAGTCCGGCAGGCGAACGACGACGGTGAACCGGCGGGGATTTCTGCGTGCGACCGCCCTGGGGGCGGCCACGGTGTATGGGGGCTTGAACGTGGCGCGAAGCCGCGCCGAGGCGGTGCCGGCGAGCGGGAAGGTTCGGGTTGCCCTGGTCGGATCGGGCGGCATGGGGCGCGGCAATCTGGACACCTTCCTCGGCAACGCCGAGGTCGAGTGCCCGGTGGTGTGCGACGTGGACGACCGCATGCTCGCGGAGGCGGTGTCGCTGGTGGAACGGCGCCGGGGAACGCGTCCCGCGACAACACGGGATTTCCGCCGGGTGCTGGAACGTCCCGACGTGGATGCGGTGATCGTGGCGACGCCGGATCACTGGCACGCTCTGCCCACGGTGCTGGCCTGTCAGGCGGGCAAGGACGTGTATGTGGAAAAGCCGCTGGCCACGAGCATTCGGGAGGGCCGCGCCATGGTGACGGCCGCGCGCGAGCACCGGCGGGTGGTGCAGATGGGGACGCAGTGGCGGAGCGGCCGGCATTTCGCGGAGGCGGTGGCCTGCGTGCACTCGGGGCAGCTGGGCAAGGTCAGCCTGGTCCGGGGTTGGGCGTATCACGACTGGCTGCCGGCCTGTCCGAAGCGGCCGGACGGACCGGTGCCGGACGGGGTGGATTACGACATGTGGCTGGGGCCGGCGCCGAAGCGGGCCTTCAATCCGAACCGGTTCCATTTCAACTTCCGTTGGTACTGGGATTACGCGGGCGGCCTGATGACCGACTGGGGGGTGCACCTGATCAACGTGCTGTTGTGGGCGATGGGACCGCAGCCGCCGACCTCGGTGATGTCCAGCGGGGGCAACCTGAATGCCGACGAGGCATGGGAAACCCCGGATGCCCAGATGGCGATCTACGAGTTCCCCGACTACATGCTGGTGTGGGAACACAAGAACGGTGTGGGCATCGGCCTCAACGGGCGGCCGTGGGGGATGTCCTTCACCGGGACCGAAGGGACGCTCTTCCTCACGGACGCCGGGTTCGAGGTGCTGAGTGAGCGGCGCAAGGCGGCGGACGAACCGAAGCGGTTCCCGGGCAGTGGCGACGCCCGGCCGGCGCATGTGCGGAACTTCCTCGACTGCGTGAAATCCCGGAAGGCTCCGGACCAGGACGTCGAAGTGGGGCATCATGTCTCGACCGTGGCGCACCTTGGCAATGTGGCGCAGCGGGCCGGACGCAAAGTGTACTGGGATGCCGGGGCGGAGCGGGTACGGGACGACGCCGAAGCGGACCGGTTGGTCGGTGTGGACTACCGGGCGCCGTGGACGCTGCCGTATTATCCGAAGGTTTAGGAGGCCCAGCTCAGACTGGAACGAAGTTTGAACGACCCTTCCAAATTCCGCTTTCCTCAAGGGGCTTGAACCGGAGAGTCGTAAATTCGAAATGGAAGTCCTTTCGGTTGCGCTCTTTCATGGCGTCTGCATGACGTTCCGGACGGCTTGCCTGACTGTGCCCGTGAACCATGTCGGCCATATCCCTCTGAGTAGTCCAGATGGAAAATGTGGACACGGTGCGAGGAAGCCGCATCGAAGCCAGGGCAAGAGTGGCTTTAGGATGATCCCGCACAAGCTCCTCGACCGGCCTTCCCCAGCGTATGAAACGGGGAATCTGGGGGAGCTTCATGCGCGCCAGCGTTACTGCCACCACCGGAGCTTCCTGGTCAGACGGAGCATCACACTCAGGAAGGCTGTCGAATTCCTTGACAGTGCCCCACCGCCGCAGGAACGCCATGCGAACGTGCCATCCAGCGGTGAGGCACTGCCCAAGCTTCGTGTTGGCCAGGAAGCCATCGATGGCTCCAGCGCTCTCCCAAGCTGCAAACATCGTGAGATTGTTCAGCTGCACGCGTGAGGGGGAGACAACAGGCGCGCCCAATTCCATCCCGGCCATACACTCCGCATGAATCAATCCCGGCACGCGATCCCTTGTGGGTGGACGGTAGAGTGCCAACAACGTGCTTCTGACATCAGCACGCGCCAGGTGGTAGGTGAATACTTGCATCTATTCTGCAGTGCCAGATGTCATATCTTCCATGCTGTATTTCATGCTGTAGACGCACAGAGACCATAAACGCAAGGTGTGCTCGGCAGTCAGGCTTCCATCGCGGGCCTCGCGGACCACAATGCCTTCACGAAAGCCCGACAAATAGTGTTTCCAGACGCATCCCTGTCTGTCCTGCACAAGAAAGTAGAATCCAGGATCGCCATCACTCTCGCCCGATGAAACCAGCAGGAGACCTCCTTGCGGGTCACTTTGTGGTCGAAAGATGACGGTCGCGCTTCCGCAGGGAAGTGGAAAAGTAACCTTCACACAGGCTTCTCCTGATGGAATGCGGCATGTGGAGTAAATGCCAAAAAACACCACTTCACCGGTGTCTCCTATGGATCTGTGCCAGATTGTATATTGAATGCGGCCATCTTGATCGCAAAGTTGTATCAATTCACTATTGAAGATGATTTCACGGTTGGATCCATGCGGCAGGTTGAGTTGCTGGATCCGTCGACTGAACAACCTTGCTACCAGGTATCCAAGGGTTCCGAAGCCCGGCTTCCAAACGCGCCATAGGCAAGGACCCCTGGGAGATCCGGAATCTCGGCGAACCATCTCCCATCCTCCTCCCTCTCGATCTCGATCTTCATTTGCAGGGGTTTCTACACGGTTGTCGCCCGTCGTGTCGAATGCCAAGGCGGGTACCATCCAGCCGCCGAACGCCCAAGCTCACGCACAGCCGCCGGAGCGGGATGTGAATTGCAGGGATGATGTTCGAGCTTCATGAACCGGTCAACTGCCCGGCGCGGCGGCTGTTGCGTGCAGCGCCTGTTCGGCACTTTCATCATCCGAAACTTTGCATTCCAGCACGTCCTCAAGCCCATCCACATCGTCGAGATGGGATCCAATCCGAACGAATCCAAGCTGCGCAGCCAGCGCCTGTGAGGCCACATTATCCGGCCGGATCGAAAGGACAAACTTCCTCACGCCATGATTCTGGCCCGCCCAACGCATGAGCGCAAGGGAAGCCTCGCGGGCGTATCCCTGGCGACGAAAAGGAGGGAACACCGTGAAACCAAACTCGACAGCGCCCGGAGAGTACGATCGGAGATAATCCGCGCCCGGAGCCGTGTGGAAGCCGATGTGACCAACCATGACACCCCTCCGCCGAAGAGCCATTGCACGGATCAGCCACGGCTCAAGCGATTGATCGGCTTCCAGTTGCTTGAGCCGGAGGGACAACATTCCGTCGCTTTCTCCGGGCCATCCCGCAGGCAAAGCCAATCGAATCTCCTGTTCTGCTTTGTGGATGTCACGCGCCAGTGAAGCGCGCAGGAATGCTGGACTCATGGCAATCAAGTCAAGTCGCTCCGACTGAATTGACGCAATCATAGAGTCACGGTTGATGCCCAACGCCAAGGCCACCGACCGCGGGCCGCTGAGCCTACCTTGGACACCAGGTGCGATCCCGCGGTTTGGTGCGCCCTTTATTGTTGGACCTTGCTGTCTGTGACTCAGTGCCGTGAGAGTGTCTGGCCAATGTGCTGGAACGGAAGAATCGTTGAGATGCGGTCGCAAAAGGCGAATTTATTATGACATTTGTGGGGGCGGAGTTTGTGAACACCAGCAGGTCGGTCCAATCCGTCAGGTTCGTGCTTTCTTGCAGCAGGTAGGCTCGGTCCAGACCCCCTTGGCCGGTGAGCTGAATGCTGCTGAGGTCAGAGCTGATGCTGCCATTGAGTTTAACGATTACACTGGCCGACTGATACAGATCAACAGTGGAGTAATACTGTTGGGAGTGGTACGTGCTGATCACGCCAGCGAATGTTCCATTGCCGTAGGTTAGCGCCAGGAAGGTCCTCGAGTCCTCGATTGGCGGAAGGGGCAGGTCTGTTGCGTGCAGTTGCCACGATTCTCCATCGGTCGAGCTGATTAGGCTGCTGACAGGCTTTCCCGCAGCCACGAACACGCCCGCACCAAATGCAACGGAACGCCAGATGTTCGTCGCGGGAGGGGCGCACAGGTCCCATGTGCTGCCGTCTGACGATCGCAGAATCGTCCCTCTGTGGCCCACTGCCACGAATTTGTCATTGGCGTACACGATGTCCGCCAGCGAGTTCGTCACCCCGGAGTCAACCACAGCCCAGTCTACACCATCGGCTGATGTCTGGATCAAGCCGTTGCTTCCGACCGCGACGAAATGATTGTTTCCAAACGCGACGTTGTAGACGGGGGAGATAAAAGCTGGCGTCCAATTCAGAAAATCAGTAGTTGAGATGAGCAGTCTGCGCTGCTGCACCGCCACCAGGGTTCCATTGCCGTATGCGGCGCCCGTTAGTCCCTCAAGGCCGACGCTCCAAACTGGATCCACTGTCCATACTTCGCCATCCTTGGAAATACCCGCCGAACCATAAGCTCCGAGGTGAACAGGCCAGGATCCGACGCCAATGAATCTTTCATTCTCGTTGTCGTATATGATTCCTAGGAGGTCATGCCAAGTAGGGGAAAAAGACCAACCCACGCCGTCGCGCGAAGTGAGTATTCCACGAAAGCCAACGGTGACAAAAACGCCGTTCCCAAAGGCCACGTCTTGAATGTGGCGCCCGGTCACACGCTGTGACCAGTTGCCAAGGGGATCCGCCGCCTGCACCGGGAAGCTGGCCAGAAGTATGTGCGCTCCGACGAGTAGCACGAGTGACGGAGACACTTTCATGTCGCAGGGATATGCCAATGCCGCATCAGTGCTGGTCCACTCGGCATTGCGAACCTGTACAACGCAGACGCATGCTGATGGGTCCAGCGGCCCGAGTGAGTGACATGCACCGACCGTGCACTCACGGCTCTTGAAATCAATATCCATATTGTTCGTCAGCGTCAAAAAATCGAAGTGGCAGGTGCATGTTCACTCGACTCGATGGTAGGGCGTTCCGATCATCTCTTTCTGGCGGAAAGAACCTCCTGAATGGATCGTGCCCATCGCTCTACTTGATCCGCATAGTCCACCAACCCGGCTTCGCAAACATCTTTCACTGTAATCGGCCAGTCTCTAATGCCCCAATTGACTACCGCATCGCCGCCGCGTCGTGTGACACGCCCTGCCGCTTTGGCTGTTCGACGGCCCCTCCTTCGCACCTCCTCCAGTGTGATGGCTCCATCGAGAACTTCTTCGACTGCGGCACGCAGTCCCTCAAGCGCGTCCTCCGTCAAACCTGTGCCGGTCGGATGCTGGAGATTGTAGCTGCTGACAGCGTAGAAATGGGCCATTGGATTGGGTCCGTCCGGGAGGCGCCACTCCAATGCAAGCAACTCATGGAAATGGTCCTTGCATGATCCGCCCTCGGGAACAGGGGCTCCGCACTCGGGACACCGGAGATTAACCGATCCGGTCATAAATTGCTTTCAGCCCAACGACAAGTTATCCGACGCCGGGCATGACGGCCAGTCCGCTCAAGCAGGTCGTTTCCCGGCGTTCGGATGAGCGCATGGTTGGGCGCTCATCTGAGTATGGCGAGCACGGCGTCACGAATTCGTGCAAATGACGCCTCGTGTAGGCGACCTGGCTCTGTTCGAAACAGGCTCTTGTGAGCCGTAAAAAGCTTCCCTGGTCGAGCGAAGCTGTCTCTACGCAGACCTCCTGTCTTGAAGTCGTGGTTGCCTATCTCCACCGCCCGAATATCTCCGTAAGGGTTACTGGTGACCTGACACAAAATCCAGTCATCATGATCTGCAGGCGCGAGGACAACCGCTGGCCGCAGCTTGGATTGCGAGAGATCCGAGAAAGGAAATGGGATGAGGACTACTGAACCTCTTGCAGGTGCGACCATGCGGCATCCTCCTCCGGTCGGCTCCAATCCCGAGCAAGCGCCGGCTCGCTCAATAGGGATCCTTCGATTGGCACGGTGCCAGGCTCTTCATCAAGGATGGTCACCAACGCCCTGCGCGCGCCTACAAGCGTCACATGTTCAAGCACTTGCACGGCGCCGCTAGGATCGATTATCGCCTCGATCGTTCTGATCATGACGGGATGGTAACTGGCGGTTGCCCTGCCTGCAATCGCCCAACGTCGAGGTGTGCGACCGGCGGGGGGCGGGCGTCGATGGGGAACGGAGGATGACCCTCTCGAATCCGGGATCGAAATCGCAGCGCCGGGAAGCCGGTTCGCACGACCGACTGGCTCGGCGGTGACCCAACACCCGACCGCGAGTCGGGATCAAGAGGGAATTCCACACGATACCGGCTGGGAGACGTGGGCCCGGGACCCGGGTGTCGCCGGTGGGGAACCGGGCGGCAGCCTGCTGGGAGCGGGGAAGTATCCACTGTGACCTTGGTGGGTCGCCTGACGATGTTCGCGGCATACACGGTTGCTCACGGTCGTCGCGTGGCGGCTGTGCCGGGAACGCGGGTGACTCATCGTGACCGTCCGGCGAGCGTCGAGGTGAGGGACCGATGCCGGGAGCCGATGTCATGCTTGGAATCCAAGCTCTACCCTCTCGAAGCAGCGGCCAAACCACGCGCCGGGCACCGGTTCCCTCGACCGACTGGTTCGCCATTCCTCTACTGATGGAATCTCGTCACGCCAAAACTTGGGTGTCGGCGATGATGCCGAAGCACCCATACTCTGACGTAATCACTTCGAATATCGTAGAGGAGATGATAGGGAAAGCGCTCAAGGTTGTATCGCCGCAGACCGCTCGAATCGAAGTGGAAGTGCCTCGGCTCTTTCAAAACCCTTTTCAGACCAACCTGAAATTCTGCGAAAAAATCGTCACCGAGCTGCGTGGACACAGCATCGTATCGTTTGATAATCCCGTTCAGGTCTGACTGAACGCGCCTATGAAATCTGGCTTCCACCGCGCTTCAGTCCTGCCACCAACTCATCAAAGGTGATAAGAACGGTCGGATCCTCGTCCGCCTCCCGCATGCGATGCGCGACTTCCTCGTCCGTGACCTCGTACACTGGTGATTCCAAGCTATGCAGGAGCCGTGATGCAAGCGAAGCTCTTTCCTCCTCTGGGAGCTTATACGCCTCAGCAGCGATCTCTTCCAACTTCATGAAACCGGAGCATGCCTGGACTCGAGCGGACGCGCCACTGGTTTTTGGGGGAACGTCGAGGTGTGCGACCGGCGGGGGCGGGCGTCGATAGGGAACGGAGGATGACACTCTCGAATCCGGGATCGAAATCGCAGCGCCGGGAAGCCGGTTCGCACGACCGACTGGCTCGGCGGTGACCCAACACCCGACCGCGAGTCGGGATCAAGAGGGAATTCCGCATGATACCGGCTGGGAAACGACGGCCCGGGACCCGGGTGTCGCCTGTGGGGAACCGGGCGCCCGGCTGCTGGGAGCGGGGAGGCACCCACTGTGAGCGTAGTGGGCCTCCTGACGATGTTCGCGGCATACACGGTTCCTAACGGTCGTCGCGTGGCGGCTGTGCCGGGAACGCGGGTGACTCATCGTGACCGTCCGGCGAGCGATCAGCTCACCGACCGCCGCCCTTCCTGCGTGTCCGAGTTGCCCGAGGCTGTGCGGGGCGGCGGTTCGGTGGAGCGCAATGGTTGGGCAATCTGTCATCCATCGGCCCGCCGAATATCTACTACCATCACCGCGCGGACAGGTGCGTCCAGCCGGTAAGTGATGGCATATTGTCCGACGATCTTGACCTGCCGGGCCCTCAGAGTCTCATCCCTGTCAACGAAATCACCTGGGGTATCCGGTGTCTGCGCCAACGATCGGATGAACCGCATAATCAAACGCCTCTGGTCGCCTCGCGACGGTACGGCCTGCAACAGCTCGATGTGTATGTAGACGGAAAATGGGTCCATCTGGCATCAGGCCTTGCCGTCCAAGCGATCTTCAAACTCATCCGGGGTGAACCAGTGAGCAGAGTCCTTGTCCTCGATCCGCTTGGCCACCTCTGATGCGTATCGACTGCCTTCCCGATGTCGAATGTGGAACATGAACGCCATCAACTCGTTCTGCGCCTCAAGCGGAAGAGCAGCAATCTGGTCTTTAAGCTCCTGAACGCTCATGGGGGCATTATGGGGCAGGTTGTATAGCGTGGGCAAGCATTGCGCTGGTCACACCCTCGCGCGGCGTGCGGCGTCCCATCGCCCAACGTCGAGGTGTGCGACCGGCGGGGGCGGGCGTCGATGAGGAACGGAGGATGACCCTCTCGAATCCGGGATCGAAATCGGACCGCCGGGAAGCCGGTTCGCACGACCGACTGGCTCGGCGGTGACCCAACACCCGACCGCGAGACGGGATCAAGAGGGAATTCCTCATGATACCGGCTGGGAGACGTGGGCCCGGGACCCGGGTGTCGCCGGTGGGGAACCGGGCGTCAGGAGGCTGGGAGAGGGGAAGGATCCACTGTGACCGTGGTGGGTATCCTGACGATGTTCGCGGCATACACGGTGCCTCACGGTCGTCGCGTGGCGGCTGTGCCAGGAGGCGGGTGACTCATGGCAATCGTCCGGCGAGCGACGAGGCCACCGACCGCGGGCCGCTGAGCCTACCTTGGACACCAGGTGCGATCCCGCGGTTCGGTGCGCCGACTGGTTGGGCGTTCCTTTAGGGTAGGTCGTCAGGCGTGAAAACATGCGATTGCATGACGCGATTGGTGCTGTCGCGGATGAAGACCATCACGCCGCCGATGGCCGCTACATGTTTGAATTGCCGACGCGTCGCCACTCGTGTCCGCTCTGAAAGTCCGTCGATGTATTCGGATGAGGCGTATGCCCTGACCTGCCGCTTGACTATGTCGCACTCGATGACCGGACACTTGTCCGCGTGATCGTGCCAAGCCTGCATAATGGTTGGCCAGAACTCGGCTATCTCTTTTGTGTAGACTTTCGCCATTGATCTGATTCCGCCCAACGTCGAGGTGTGCGACCGGCGGGGGCGGGCATCGATTGGGAACGGAGGATGACCCTCTCGAATCCGGGATCGGAATCGCACCGCCGGGAAGCCGGTTCGCACGACCGACTGGCTCGGCGGTGACCCAACACCCGACCGCGAGTCGGGATCAAGAGGGAATTCCGCATGATACCGGCTGGGAAACGATGGTCCGGGACCCGGGTGTCGCCTGTGGGAAACCGGGCGTCAGGAGGCTGGGAGAGGGGAAGCATCCACTGTGAGCGTAGTGGGTCTCCTGACGATGTTCGCGGCATACACGGTCCCTCACGGTCGTCGGGTGGCGGCTGTGCCGGAAACGCGGGTGACTCATCGTGACCGTCCGGCGAGCGCCGAGGTGAGGGAACGGTGCCGGGAGACGACGCCAACCACGAATCAACACTCAACCCTCTCGAATCTACGGCCAAGCCACGCAGCGGGCACCGGTTCCCTCGACCGACTGGTTCGGACTTGTGCGCTTAGTCGACCGGATCGCGCACCATCTTGCGAAGCTCGGCGATCTCCATCCGTAGTCGCAGACATTCGCGGGCCAAAACCTCCACCATGTCTGAAGATCTGATGTAGCCGGTGTATGCTGCCGTCTCCAACTTTGTCTGATCGTCTTCTCTTTTGTCGAGAAGGCGGTCTTGGCGCTCCTCGCTTCTCAAGCGTGCCTCTGCGGCCTCGAGTTCTGGATTTGTCATAGATAGAATAGGGAAGCCCAGGGAAGTACACCCGAAGGTTGTACGTGATTGTCCGAACGTCGAGGTGTGCGACCGGCGGGGGGCGGGCGTCGATGAGGAACGGAGGATGACCCTCTCGAATCCGGGATCGAAATCGCAACGCCGGGAAGCCGGTTCGCACGACCGACTGGCTCGGCGGTGACCCAACACCCGACCGCGAGTCGGGATCAAGAGGGAATACGCACGATACCGGCTGGGAGACGTGGGCCCGGGACCCGGGTGTCGCCGGTGGGGAACCGGGCGTCAGGAGGATGGGAGAGGGGAAGCATCCATTGTGACCGTAGAGGGTCTCCTGACGATGTTCGCGGCATACACGGTACCTCACGGTCGTCGCGTGGCGGCTGTGCCAGGACGCGGGTGACTCATCGTGACCGTCCGGCGAGCGTCGAGGTGTGCGACCGGCGGGGGCGGGCGTCGATGGGGAACGGACGATGACCCTCTCGAATCCGGGATCGGAATCGCACCGCCGGGAAGCCGGTTCGCACGACCGACTGGCTCGGCGGTGACCCAACACCCGACCGCGATACGGGATCAAGAGGGAATTCCGCATGATACCGGCTGGGAGACGTGGGCCAGGGAGCCGGGTGTCGCCGGTGGGGAACCGGGCCTCAGGAGGCTGGGAGCGGGGAAGCATCCACTGTGACCGTCGTGGGTCGCCTGACGATGTTCGCGGCATACACGGTACCTCACGGGCGTCGGGTGGCGGCTGTGCCAGGACGCGGGTGACTCATCGTGACCGTCCGGCGAGCGTCGAGGTGTGCGACCGGCGGGAGCGGGCGTCGATGAGGAACGGAGGATGACCCTCTCGAATCCGGGATCGAAATCACACCGCCGGGAAGCCGGTTCGCACGACCGACTGGCTCGGCGGTGACCCAACACCTGACCGCGAGACGGGATCAAGAGGGAATTCCGCATGATACCGGCTGGGAGACGTGGGTTCGGGACCCGGGTGTCGCCTGTGGGGAACCCGGCCTCAGGAGGATGGGAGAGGGGAAGCATCCACTGTGACGGTAGTGGGTCTCCTGACGATGTTCGCGGCATACACGGTTCCTCACGGTCGTCGCGTGGCGGCTGTGCCGGAAACGCGGGTGACTCATCGTGACCGTCCGGCGAGCGTTGATTGGACTGCCTAGAGGTTGGTAGAAAGGATTTGTGGTTGTCAACGATGGATTGGGTTGGGTAGATAGGCTGCAAAAGGGGTGATTCATGGAGGAACGATCGAATGAAGGACGGGACGGGGGAAAGGGTGGGGGTGAGGGTCGGAGGGGGTACGAGGATCCGGCGTGGTTGCAGCGGTTGTGGTGGGGTCAGCGCGTGCCGCTTTCTCCGGAGCGGCTGCATGGGTGGAGCGTTGATGTCCAGCGGTTCCCGGGGTTCGTGCGGAAGCATCAACGGGATGGGGCCAGTGGGATGGGGAACGGGGAGGGTGGATTTGGGTGGGGGGACACGCTGAAGCGTGGACACCCAACGATTGGGGGGCGGCGAGGCGTTGGGTGGGGATGTTCCGCATTGAGTCCGGGTTGAGGCATTCCGTCGTACTCGTACTCGTACTCGTGATCGACGGGGGTGGTTTCCGTCGGCTCTGCTGCGTCTTGGTTGGGTTCCTGGGTTTCGAGGACGAGTACCGCCTCTCGGGCTGAGTACGAGTCGCGAGGAGGGGGATGGCTTGGGCGGGTTGCAGGAACGTTGGTCTGCCGGATGGGCCCTTCGGGGGGTGAGCTGGACACGTCTTCGGGTGGGCGAGCGGCGTGAAGCGGGACCGTCGAGGCTGCTGGGCCCGGAGGGATGGGTTCTGCGACCCCTGGCGGGGTCGTGAGCGGGGTGGGACTTCTGCCCGGGGGTCGAACCCGCGGAGCCGGGTTCGACCCCCGGCTAATCTCTGAAAACCCTCCGGGCTTCTTGCAGCAAGCCCGGTACTCGTATTCGTACTCAAAATCGCCCTGCCCAGTTCGCATGCGAAATGGGAGGTCCGAACAAGCTCAAGATCGAAGCCATCGGGTCAGCCTTGAGGGGATGCTCGAAGGGGTGTGTCTGCGGGTTCGAGGACGAGGACGAGTACCGCCCTTCGGGCTGAGTACGAGGATGGGGAGGGGGAATGGGGAGGGTGGGGGGACACGCTGAAGCGTGGACACCGAGCGAGGTGGGTCAGGGGGGCAGGAGGGTGCGGAACTGGCGGCAGGCGGCGGCGGGGTCGGGGGCGTTGAGGATGGCGGAGACGACGCAGATGCGGGTGGCGCCGGCTTCGAGGACGGTGTGGAGGTTGCCGGGATGGATGCCGCCGATGGCGAACCAGGGGATGGAGGAGAGGTGGGTCGCGGCCCAGCGGACGTAGTCGGGGGTGACGGCGGGACGGCCGGGTTTGGTGGGAGTGGGAAAGACCGGGCCGATGGCAATGTAGGCGGGGCCGGCGGCAAGGGCGCGTCGGGCCTGGTCGGGGGCGTGGGTGCTGAATCCGAGGCCGAGTGTGTCGGGGATGGACGGGGCGGAGGCGGCGGGGTGGTCGGGATGGGGCCCGAAGAAGTCTTCCTGGCCGAGGTGGACGAGGGGTGCGCCGACGCGGGCGGCGATGTCGGGGTGGTCGTTGATCACCAGGCGGACACCGTGGTCGCGACAGACGGGGACGAGGCGGGCGGCGGTGGCTTCGATGCGGTCGGGGGACCAGGATTTGGCGCGGAGCTGGATGGTGTTCCTTCGGCAAGCGTGCGTGATGGGTGGGCATTGGGCGGCGTAGGCTTTGCTCCACAGATCCAACGTGGAGCAACCAATGAACGAACCCGAGTTTTCCCGCACAGACCTTGCCGACCTGCAACGCCAACTGGTCGCATGGCGACATCGTCAACGAGGGCGGCCCCGCCTTCCCGAGGAGGTCTGGACCGCCGCGGCCGCTCTGTCCTCGAGCCTGGGCGTGAGCCGGGTTTCGCATGCTCTTGGCCTGGATTTCCACAAGCTGCGTCGCCGATGCTCCTCGCCTCCAGCCATCACACCGAGGGCCGAAGGCCTGCCGGGTTTTGTGGAACTTCACCTCCGGGGGGCGGTTCATCACGACGGTGGCCCGTTTCGGATCGAACTATCGGGTGCCCATGGCGCCCGGATGACGATCGCCCTGGGCCATGACTCCGCGGCGGTGGTCGCCCTGGCCGAGGCCTTCTGGAGGCGCGTCCCGTGATCCAGATCGCCCCGCAGATGCGGATCCTCCTGGCAGTCGAGCCGGTAGATTTCAGGAAAGGCACCGACGGACTGGCGGCCGTTTGTCGGGCCCGCTTGGATGCCGATCCCTTGGCCGGTGCATTGTTCGTGTTTCGGAGCCGGAGTTGTAAGGCGCTGAAGTTGCTCATGTACGACGGACAGGGTTTTTGGATTTGCCAGAAGCGTCTGTCGACGGGCCGGTTTGAGTGGTGGCCCTCGGACCAGAACTCCGGTGGGGTGCGCGTCGACCCTCACGAACTGCACCTGTTGCTATGGAATGGCGATCCTTCGCGGGCCGTGGTGGCGCCCATGTGGCGGGCGGTGGGGACGTCGGGGTAACGCCAATGGCGCAATGGCGATCTGGCCAGCGGATTTGTTAAAAATCTCCTTGCGTTCCATATCCCGTCCCCCATGCTGGAGGCCATGTCGGCAACGGCTGTCCTTCGATATCGAAGTCGCTCCGTGGACACGGCGGATGTGGCGTTCATCCGGCAACTCATCGCGGACCACCCACGTTTGAGCCGTCGCCGGCTGTCCGCCCGGCTCTGCGAAGCATGGAACTGGGTTCAACCCAACGGCATCCCGTGCGACATGGTATGCCGGGGGCTGATGCTAGCCCTTCACCGCGGCGGGCATATCGAACTGCCCCCACCGAAGGTCAAGGTTCCGAACAACGTCGTGGCGCACCGGCGTCCGGCGCGGGAGCTGCCACTGGGCCAGGAACCCATCGTCGGAACGCTGCGCGAACTTGGCCCGCTGACCCTGCGCCAGGTGCGCCGCCAGGAGGGCGAAGGCCTCTTCGACCAACTCCTGGCCAACCACCATTACCTCGGATACACCCGGCCCGTCGGCGAGCACCTCAAGTACCTGGTCCTTGCGGGGGATCGTCCGGTGGCCTGTCTGGCGTGGTCATCGGCCCCACGCCATCTGGCCCCGCGCGACACCTTCATCGGCTGGACCCGGGAGGAGCGCCTTCGCGGCCTTCACCTCATCGCCTATAACACGCGATTCATGGTGCTGCCCTGGGTCCGCGTGCCCGGCCTTGCCAGCCATGTGCTGGCCAGAGTCGCCCGGGCGATCTCGACCGATTGGTGCAATCTCTATCGCCACTCGATCGAACTGCTGGAGACGTTCATCGATCCGGGGCGCTTCCGCGGCTCCTGCTACCGCGCGGCGAACTGGTTGCACCTCGGATACTCCACCGGTCGCGGTCCCCGTTCCACCAGCACCAGGCCCAACCGTTCGATCAAGGAACTCTGGGTGTACCCCTTGCGGTCGGACTTCCGCGCCCGACTCACTGTCCACCATGGCTGAGACCCCAGCCTTCAAGGTGTTGGACATCTCGGTCGAGGAACGCGATGCCCTGCTGGAACGTCTGCGCCCCGGCCAGGTCGTCACCGAGGACGATTATCGCCTCCTCCGAGGCATCGTGATCGGAGTGTCCGAACTGGTGGCCCTGATCGAGCGAAAGACCATGAGCTTGCGGCGCCTGTGCAAGGCGCTCTTCGGAGACCGCACCGAAAAGACCGCCAAGGTGTGTTCGGACCCACCGGCGGGCGGGCCCAACGCTCCACCTCCGCTCACCCCACCGCCGAAGGTCAAACGCAAGGGCCATGGCCGCAACGGGGCCCGCCGGTATCGCGGCGCGCGAAAGGTGCCGGTGGCCCATCCCAATCTGCACCCCGGCGATCTGTGTCCGGACTGCCGCCAGGCCAAACTCCATCCCCAGCCACCTTCCCTCATCCTGCGTCTGGTCGGACAAGCGCCCGTTGCGGCGACCTGTTTCGAATTGGAACGGCTGCGCTGCGCGGGCTGCGGTGTCGTCTTCACCGCTCCCGCCCCCCCGGAGGCGGGCCCGGGCAAGTACGACGAATCGGTAGGGGTCGCTGCCGCCCTCCTGCGTTACGGCGCCGGCATGCCCATGTACCGGTTGGCCGGGTTCCAATCCAACCTGGGCGTTCCGCTTCCCGCCTCGGTCCAGTGGGAACTGGCCTCCGACCTGGCCAAGGTCGCCCATCCCATCCAGGACTGCCTGATCCGAGAAGCCGCCCAGCGCGACGTGATCCACAACGACGACACCCCCATGCGCGTCGCCGCTCTGCGCCGGGAAGCGACCCCGCCCTCCGAGGAGGACGCCGCCAAGCGAGCGCGAACCGGGATCTTCACCACCGGTATCCTCACCGCCGGAGCCGGGCCTCCCATCGCCCTGTTCTTCACCGGGCGCCAACACGCCGGGGAAAACCTCCAGGATCTTCTCCGTCACCGCGATCCCGGCCTCCCGGCCCCGATCCAGATGTGCGACGCGCTGGCCCGCAACATCCCCTCCGACATCGTCACCGCCCTGGCCAACTGCCTTGCGCACGGACGCCGCCAGGTGGTCGATGTGGCCCCCAGCTTCCCCTCAGAGACCAAACGGATCCTCGAAAGCCTGCGCGACGTCTTCCATCACGACGCCCTGGCCCGCGAACGCAATCTCGATCCGGACCAACGCCTGCGGTTCCACCGGGAACACAGCCAGCCCATCCTCGACGATCTCCATCGGTGGCTGAACGAACGCCTCGATAAGAAGCTCGTCGAGCCCAACTCCGGTCTGGGCGGCGCCATCGGATACCTGCTCAACCACTGGCAACCCCTGACCCTGTTCTTGCGCGTTGCCGGCGCTCCCATCGACAATAACGTTTTGGAACGGGCCTTGAAGATGGCCATCCTTCACCGGAAGAACTCCTTGTCGTACAAGACGACTAAGGGTGCCGAGGTAGGTGACCTGTTCATGGGCTTGATCCACACCTGCCGGCTCAACGACGAGAATCCGTTCGACTACCTCCTCGCCGTGGCTCGACACTCTAAGGAAGTCGCCGCCCGACCCGAGGCATGGCTCCCCTGGACCTACCGGGGAACCCTCCCTGCCGACAGCAGTTGAGGACGGCCTCCGCCTCGACCCCCGGCTCCGCCGGACTTCCCCCGGGTTCCATCCGGCGTCCCCGCCCCCGGATCCGCCGAAACCGCCTCCGTCGCCCGCCCTCGCGCCAAAAAAATGCGCCGCCCACACACGCTTGCCGAAGCAACACAGGCTGCTGGGCCCGGAGGGATGGGTTCTGCGACCCCTGGCGGGGTCGTGAGCGGGGTGGGACTTCTGCCCGGGGGTCGAACCCGCGAAGCCGGGTTCGACCCCCGGCTAATCTCTGGAAACCCTCCGGGTTTCTCCCGAGAAATGGCCAATCTCCAGACGCTGAAGCGTGGACACCGAGCGACGTGGGTCAGGGGGGCAGGAGGGTGCGGAACTGGCGGCAGGCGGCGGCGGGGTCGGGGGCGTTGAGGATGGCGGAGACGACGCAGATGCGGGTGGCGCCGGCTTCGAGGACGGTGTGGAGGTTGCCGGGATGGATGCCGCCGATGGCGAACCAGGGGATGGAGGAGAGGTGGGTCGCGGCCCAGCGGACGTAGTCCGGGGTGACGGCGGGACGGCCGGGTTTGGTGGGAGTGGGAAAGACCGGGCCGATGGCAATGTAGGCGGGGCCGGCGGCAAGGGCGCGTCGGGCCTGGTCGGGGGCGTGGGTGCTGAATCCGAGGCCGAGTGTGTCGGGGATGGACGGGGCGGAGGCGGCGGGGTGGTCGGGATGGGGCCCGAAGAAGTCTTCCTGGCCGAGGTGGACGAGGGGTGCGCCGACGCGGGCGGCGATGTCGGGGTGGTCGTTGATCACCAGGCGGACACCGTGGTCGCGACAGACGGGGACGAGGCGGGCGGCGGTGGCTTCGATGCGGTCGGGGGACCAGGATTTGGCGCGGAGCTGGATGAGATCGGCGCCGCCCTGGGCGAGTTGGGCGGCGAGCCAGGCGGGATCGCGGTCGTGGAGATAAGCGGCGTCAACGAAGGCGTAGAGGCGACAGTCAGCGAGGGGTTTCACGGGGGCCGGAAGGGTCAGGCGAGGACATCGTGGACGACCTTGCCGAAGACATCGGTGAGGCGCATGTCGCGACCCTGGAAGCGGAAGGTGAGGCGTTGATGATCGATGCCGAGGAGGTGGAGCATGGTGGCGTGGAGGTCGTGGACATCGACGGGATTCTCGACGGGGTTGTAACCGAACTCGTCGGTGGCGCCGTAGGTGATGCCGCCGCGGACCCCGCCGCCGGCGAGCCAGATGGAGAAGGCCTTCATGTGGTGATCGCGTCCGTCGCCCTGGGCCATGGGGGTGCGGCCGAATTCGCCGCCCCAGATGACGAGGGTGTCGTCGAGGAGGCCGCGTTGTCTGAGGTCCTGGAGGAGGGCGGCGCAGGCCTGGTCCACTTCGCGGGCGGTGCCGGCGATGTCGCGTTTGATGCCGCCATGGTGGTCCCAATCGCGGTGGTAGAGCTGGATGAAGCGGACGCCGCGTTCGGCGAGGCGGCGGGCGAGGAGGCAGTTGGAGGCGAAGGAACCGTCGCCGGGCTGGGCGCCGTAGAGGTCGAGGACATGGCGGGGTTCGTTCGAGACGTCCATGAGTTCGGGGACGGAGGTCTGCATGCGGAAGGCCATTTCGTACTGGGCGATCCGGGTGAGGACTTCGGGGTCGTCGCTGGCGGTGTGATGGACGCGGTTGAGCCGGGCGACGGCGTCGATGACATCGCGCTGACGGCGCGGGGAGACGCCTGGGGGACGATTGACGTAGAGGACGGCATCGCCCTGGGAGCGGAAGGGGACGCCCTGGAAGCGGCTGGGGAGGAAGCCGGCGTGCCACTGGCGGGCGGAGATGGGCTGGGCCTGACCGTAGGCGCCGGTGGACATGAGGACGACGAAGCCGGGGAGGTCGTCGGATTCGGTGCCGAGGCCGTAGGTGATCCAGGAGCCCATGCAGGGCCGGCCGCTGATGAGCGTGCCGGTGTTCATGAAGGTGTGGGCGGGGTCGTGATTGATGGCGTTGGTGTGCATCGACCGGACGATGCAGAGGTCGTCGGCGACCTGGCCGAGGTGGGGAAGGATCTCGCCGATTTCCTGGCCGGAGGTGCCGCAGCGTTTGAATCCGTGCTGGGGTCCGAAGCATTTGAGTGCCTGGCCCTGGAGCTGGGCGATGGGCTGGCCCTTGGTGAAGCTTTCGGGCATGGGTTCGCCGTGGTGGCGGGCGAGGACGGGCTTGTGGTCGAACAGTTCGAGGTGGGAGGGCCCGCCGGCCATGTAGAGGTAGATGACCCGTTTGACCTTGGGGGGGTGATGGGGGGCGGCGAGGATGCCGCGCCAGCGGTCGGCTTCGGCGGTCGAGGCGGCGGAGGGAAGGGAACGGCCGAGAAGTGAGGCGAGGGCGGCCGAGCCCAGGGAGAAGCCGGTACGACGCAGGAAGGTTCGGCGGTTCACGCCGAGGGCGCCGGGGTCGGATGGAAACATGGGGGGAGGATAGGGTTGGCGCGGCGGGGCTCCAGTCGAAAGGGTGGGATCGCGCCGGATGCAGTGCATCCCGGAGTCGTCGGTAGAGGTGCGAACTTCGCGAAGCGTCGCTTCGGAGGGCCGAGTTCCACGAGGCCGCAACGACGTGGTGCGTTGGGAAGAGGACTCGCGGAGCTCGTCCCTCCGATTCGCTGGCTCGGTATCGACAACTTGGGGATGCACCGCGGCGGATGCGTTCTCGCTTCTCAGGGGCGGGAGGGCGGGGGAGGATGGGGGTGTGGACGCGACGGTGCCTCAACTGGCGGATCGATTGTTGGAATCGTATGCGGCGGTGGGGGGGATCAACCATGTGGACGGGCCGAATCTCCCCTCGAAGTCGGGGGTGGCGAGCATCACGCACGATCTGCTGCGGCTGGTGTTTCCGGGATTCTTCGATGACCGGCCGCTGCTTTCGTCGGAGTTGAAGCTGGAGACGACATTGCTGTTGGCGGCGGTGCGGGACCGATTGGAGGACGAGATCCGGAAGAGCCTTGGGTATGCGACGCCGGACGGGGTGTCCCGGGCGGAGGTGCCGCGATTGGCGGGGGCGATGACGCTGGAGTTTTTGGGCAAGCTGCCGTGCCTGCGGGAGCTGCTTCAGACGGATGTGGAGGCGGCGTACCAGGGGGATCCGGCGGCGCTCAGCAAGGAGGAGGTCATCGTGGCCTATCCCTTCATCGAGGCCATTGCGGTGCAGCGGTTGGCGCATGAGTTGTACCTGCAGGGCATCCCGTTGATACCGCGGATCATGACGGAGTGGGCGCATACGCGGAGCGGGATGGATCTGCATCCCGGGGCGACGATCGGGTCACACTTCTTTGTGGACCACTGCACGGGGACGGTGGTGGGGGAGACGGCGGTGATTGGGTCGCACGTGAAGATGTACCAGGGGGTGGGACTGGTGGCGCGGTCGCTGGCCGGGGGACAGAGTTTGAAGGGAACGCGGCGGCATCCGACGGTGGAGGATCACGTCACGATTTATGCGGGGGCAACGATCGTGGGAGGGGAGACGGTGATTGGGGAGCGAAGCACGATCGGGGGCAATGTGTTTCTGATCCACAGCGTGCCGAGGGACTCGCTGGTGATTTACGAGGACGGAAGGATGACGGTGAAGGCGAAGCGGGAGCGGCTGCTACCGGCGGTGGACTTCCAGATCTGAGCCGCAGCCCTGCAACAAGGTCGGGGGCGCCGGCTTGATCTTTCCGGATTACAGCCCGGCGATGTCCCAGCCGGCGCGATAGGGGCGCCGGACGTAGGCATTGGCTTCGGGGACGTTGGTGAAGCGGAGGCCTGGGCCATCCCAGTCGAGGGTGGCGTTGGGGAAGCGGCTGGCGACGCTGCCGAGCAGGATGGACTCGGTGAGGGGGCCCGAGTAATCGAAGGGCGTCGAGGTGCGGCCCACGCCACGGATGGCGTCGATGAACTCCTTCCAGTGGTCACCGCCCTCGATGGCGGGCGGTTCGAAGTCGGCGAACTTTTCTTCCGGGAGCAGGGCTGGGAGGGCGATGTGGGGGATGACCATGACGCCGTCGGTGCCGAGGAGGATGGAGCCCTGATCGGGGAAGGGGTGATCCCCGAGGAGGGCGCGGATGGCGGCGGGAGGCCGCTGGTGGCCGTCGTACCAGGTGATGGGGATGCTGCCCGGGGTGGTGTAGGGGGTGGCGGGGAACCGGTAATGCACGATGGCATTGGTGGCCCAGGAATGGTCGTTGGGGGCGGCGCCCTCGGAGCGGACGGAGAGCGGGGCGGTCAGGGCGAGCGCCTTGAAGACCGGATCGAAGATGTGGCAGCCCATGTCTCCGAAGGTGCCGGTGCCGAAGTCGAGGCGTTTGCGCCAGTTGCCCGGGTGATACCAGCCATTGCCGATGAAGGGGCGTTCGGCGCAGACACCGACCCAGAGGTCCCAGTTCAGGCCGGTAGGGACGGGGTCGGCGGCCTGGGGCATGGGGCCGTTGTCGCCCCATTCCTTGCTGCTCCAGGTATGGACTTCGCGGATTTTGCCGATGCGTCCCTCGCGCACGAGGTGGACGGCCATGCGGTATTCGCGGTTGGAATGGATCTGGATGCCCATCTGGGTGATCCGGTTCCGTTCCCGGGCGACCTCGGTGAGGCGGCGGGTTTCGTAGATGTCGTGGGTGAGGGGTTTCTGGCCGTACACATGGAGCCCGTGGTTCAGGGCCGCCATGGCCATCGGGCCATGCATGTGGTCGGGGGTGGAGACATTGACCGAGTCGAGGTCCTTCTCCTTTTCGAGGAGCACCCGGAAGTCCTCGTACACGCGGGCTTCCGGGAAGCGGCTTTTGAACCCGGCCATGCGGCCGGCATCCACGTCGGCCACCGCGACGATCTCCGTCTGGGGATGGGCGGCGAGGGCGGTGGCATCGGCGAAGGCCATGCCGGAGGCGCCGAAGCTGGCGTGGCGGACGCGGCCCGAAGGGGGATTGGCGAGGAGATTGCGGGTGACGAAGGGCGCGACGAGGATGCCGCCACCGCCCCATTTGAGAAAGCTGCGGCGCGAGGTCGGACGAGACCGGTTCATGGGCGGGAGCCTCTCCGAAGGCGGACCGGGAAGCAAACCTCTACCGAAGGGCCGGGGCCATGGCCGTGCATCCCGGCGTTGTGGGCAGAGGTGCGAACTCGGCCAAGCGGCGCTTCGGAGGGCCGAGTTCCACGAGGCCGCACCGGTGTGGAGCGTTGGGTTGAGGACTCGCAGAGCTCGTCCCGCCGGTTCGCTGCCTCGGTACCGACAACCTGGGGATGCACCAGGGCAAAGAAGAAGGGGACCGGACGAATCCGGTCCCCCTTGGAAAGGGCGCCTCGCGGTGGAACCGGAGGCGCGTTGGCCTGACGCTGCGGGTCAGGGTTGGGCGGCGCGCAGGAACGCGTTGTCGTTGCCGATCGTGATGGTGAACGGCGTGGTGGCACCGGCCTGGGTCGTCCACGGGCCGTTGACGTTCGGGGCGGTCTGGAGGACCCAGCCGGCGGGGAGGGCGGCGGGTTCGGAGGTCACCGTGACCTGGTTGCCGGCGCGGGCCGCCATGATTCGCACGCTGGCGGCCGGGGCTTCATTGAAGTCCCAGTGGGCGAGCAGACCGGCGATCGAGCTGGGAGCCGCGCCGCCGGCGAGGGAGGCGACCTGGGTTTCGGTGAGGGCGCCGCTGTAGATCACGAAGTCGTCGAGCCAGCCGTCCATGCGGTTTTCCGTGAGGCTGGGGCCGCCTCCGAGGACGAGGGAGGTGAAGTCGGTCGGCAGGGGGTCGCCTGCGCCCGAGTGGAACCATTGGCCATCGATGTAGATGTGTTTCTGGTCGCGATCCTTGATGAAGACGAAGTGGCGCCATTCCTCCCACCAGGTGTTGTCTCCGCTGTAGCCGGGGAAGTTGGCGATGTTGAGGCTGATCCGCTGGATCTCGGGCTCGCAGCAGCCGGCGGTGTCGTAGTAGATGGTCGAGTCACTCCAGGGCGTATGGGCCTGGAATCCGCGGGTGCCGTTGTTGCTGCCGGGCGAATTGGCCCAGAAGCCCGAGGATGCCCGGACGGATCGCAGCTTCTGGAAGTAGGCGATGGTCAGGGTGTCATCCGCCGTGGCGGCATTCAGGAAGGAGGCGTCGGCGATGAAGCCCACCCCGGTGGAGACCCCGGTGTCGAGGGCGAGATCGCCCGGTTGACCCGTGCGCCCTCCCTGGTCCGCGGTCAGGTCGGCGGCGCCGAACAGCAGGGCAGGGAATCCGCTGACCTTGTCCCGGACGGGGCCCTTGTACTCGGAGACTGTGAAGGACCAGTCCAGTGTCGCGGGGTTCCCGCCGGCATCCGGGTAGCCGAGGGTGACGGTGTGGCTGGAGAGACTGGCGAAGGAATCCGCCGGCTGGTAGGTGATGACGGCGACGTTGCCCTCCTTGGTGAAGGTGGGGGTGACATCGACGCCATTGAGCTTGAGGCTGACATTCTGGGCGGTCCATTCGCTGGCGCCGTCGCGGTGACGGATGGTGATGCCTGCGAACGGGGAGACGCCCGTGGCGTTCGGGCCCGGGGTTTGGGTGAGGAAGGCACCTTCGGGCGGAGCCGGCAGGTCCACGGCGGAGGAGAGGTAGCGGCCGGGGATCGGGAGGAGCGACCCTGCGGGGGTGGGATCGCCTTCGCGGCGCCAGGCCACCTGGGCGAAGTCACCGCCGCCGCCCTCCTTGTAGGTGACCCGGATAAAGTACCGCTGGCCCGCCACGAGGGAGAGGGGGACTGGAGTCGTCACGTCCGGCTTGGCGGAATCGAGGGGTTCGAGGAACGCCGAGCAGCAACCGTACTCCTCGGCCTGCCAGACGAGATTGGCCGGCGAGGCGTCGGTGCTGATTTCCAGCCGGGAGGCATCATCGCTGCGGAGGAAGAAGTAGTAATCGCCCGATTCCTCGGGGGTGATCCAGCCTTCGATGGTGGCGCCGTAGTTGTCATTGACGTCGGTGGGCAGGATGTCACGGCTGTTGAAGGAGAATACGGGTCCGATCCAGTCCGGGGAATCCGGGTAGCGTTCGTCCGCGAGCAGGCTGTCGACGGGCGTTCCGGGGATGCCGCCCCAGAAGGAGAATTTGAGGACGCCGGTATTGACGAGGAGATAGGAATAGAAGACCGCGGTGGTGTTGGGTGCGATCGCATTCTTGGAGTGATCCAGGACGTTCTGGACCGCCAGCGTGTAGGCTGTGGCGCCCGGAGTTTGCGGAGCGGTGGTGAGAGTCACGGTACGGCGGTCATGGGAGACAGCGGTCACCGCGAGGGCGGGGGTGATCGAGTAATTGGCCGGATCGGAGGCGGTCACCGGGTCCACCTCCTCGGAGAAGGTGATGATCACGTTGTTGAAGCTGGGGGTGGCCGTGACCGAGGCGAGCGTGGGGGGCGTGGTGTCGCAGGGATCGGTGCCGGCGAGATACTCCTCGAGGTTGGTGGCCCCGTCGCCGTCGCAGTCGAGATGGGCGTCGCTTGGGTCGTTGGGATTGAGCCCGTGTAGAATCTCCCACCAGTCCGGCATGCCGTCGCCGTCGGTATCGACCTCCATGAGTCCGAGCAATTCGTTGAGCGGGGTGCCGGTGCCGTTGTTGTAGAGGAGGGCGATCTCGGTCTCGGTGAGGACGCGGTCCCAGATGGCGAGGTCATCGATCTGCCCTTCCCATTCGCGGCCTGGGGCGCCGGGATTATCGCCGATGCGCATGCGGAGGCCGTTGGCGGCGAGCACGGCGGCCCCTTCGATGATGGCATCGCGAACGCCATTGATGTAGAGGGCGGTGCCGAATTCGGCGCCATCGGCATCGCTGATGGCCACGAAATGGTGCCATTCGCCGTCGTTGACACTGCTTCCCGTCGGGGTGTCCGTCAGGCCGCCGGCATAGGCAATGCCCTGTTCTTCGCCGCGGCGGGCGACGCGCCAGTTGCTGCCCTCGCCCTTGGCGACCAGCGCCTGCCAGGAGGTGTCGAAGGCATCCACCTTGAACCAGCCGGCGATCGAAATGCTTCCGCCCTCGAAGGCCAGATCGTCGGGTTCGCCCCCGGTGATTTCCACGAACTGATCCTCGCCATCGAGGCTGATGGCGCGTCCGAAGCCCGGCTTGCCGTTCACGAAGGCGATGGTCTCGGTGCCGTTCTCGGTCCCGTGGAACTCACCCACGGAATCCTGGAAGTTGTTTTGATCAAAGTTCCAGTAGGCCTTCAGGCCCGCGGAGATGCCGGTCGATTGGGCGTGGGCCGTGGCGCCCAGCAAGGGCAGGACCAGGGCCAGGCTCGCCCATCGGCGGAGGCTGGTCGGGGGTTTGGGGGATCGGATCATCGTTTGGGTCAGGGTTGTGTCGTTGCGGTCAATTCAATGCAGTACTGAATATTCCCGATGAGACTGTCGTTTCTCACGCACGACCGGTGCGGAGATTCTCAATCACTTCTAGGGATTGGGGGACGCTTCGATTGGCGAGCCGACGAAGTCAACGAGCAAGTGGTACTCGGGCCGTTCCGAGGACACTTTGGTTGCGTATTCTCCGATGCAGCGCGGTTTTGTCCGAATTTGTGCCGTGCATTCCGGAGTTGTGGAGAGAGGAGCGAACTCCGCCAAGCGGCTCTTCGGAGGGCCGAGTTCCACGAGGCCGCCATGGTGTGGAGCGTTGGGTTGAGGACTCGCGGAGCTCGTCCCTCCGATTCGCTGTCTCCCCACCCACAACTCCGCGATCCACCGGAATCTCTGCCGTGCCCGACTTCCCGGCTTGCCGCTGTCCAGCGCGGTTTCTACGCTTGGAGATCCCGTGAGCCGGCCTTCCAACCGAAATCGCAACCGTGGCGCCCAACGAGATCCCGGGAAGGTCCGGGACGGGCTCCGGGACGGGCTCATGCGACGCGGCGGGGGAGCCGGACGGGCAGGCGCATTGGCCCAATGGGTCGGGCTTGCGGCGTTGATCCTGGTGGCGGTGGGGGTGACCACGTGGTTCGTCAACCGGAGATCCTCCCCGGAGCCGGCAGGGCGCCTCGATGGCGCCGTTGGGGAGATGGTCTCGAAGGGGCCGGTTTTGCCCGGATTGGGGAGCCGGGTGGAGGAACCCATACCAGAGCCCCTGGCGGAGGCGGCGGCCCTCAAAGGAGAAGCGGTGGCGGTGGCGACGGCGCTGGCGGCTGCGTATCCGGAGGATGCGCTGGCTCACGCCGTGCTTGGGTCGGCCTGTTACAATCTGGGTCGGACCGAGGAAGCCGGGAAGCACTTGCGCCGGTGTCTCGAACTGAATCCGGGACTGGTGGATGCGTACGAGATACTGGCGCGGATGGCCTATGAGCAGGGGAATCTGGAGGAGACCCTTGAACTTTGCCGGCAGGCGCTGAATCGGGGTCCGGCGAACGCCGAATTGCTGAACCGGATGGGGCGGGCGCTGATGGACCTGGGGCAGGCTGAAGACGCGATGGGGCCATTGCGGCAGGCGGTGTCACTGCCGCGGCCGACGAGTGAGAGTCACTATCTGCTGGGGCAGGCGCATGTGCAGTCGGGTGAGTATGAGGCGGCCATAAACTCCTTTCTGGAGGCGGTCAGGCTGCTTCCGGACCACACCCAGGCCTATTTCGGCCTGTACACCGCGAGTCTCCGGCTGGAGCGGGCGGACGAGGCCGACCGGTATCGGCGCCGGTTTCAGGAGCTTGAGGCTGAAGACCGGCAGGGGTTGTCGGACCGGAGTGCGCGGGAGGACACCCTGACGGGGCTGCCGCTGGTGCGTCGGACGGTGGCGCAGACGCTGTTCGGCGCGGCCCAGGTGTATGGACTTCATGGAGAGCCGGGGCGGGCGGGCGGGCTGCTGTTGCGGGCGGCGTCTCTGGATCCGGAGAACGCGGCGTACCGGGGGGCGATGGAAGGCCACCATGTGCGGGAGCGCACCCTGACCGAGGGCGTGGCGGCGTTTGAAGGACTGGTCGCCGATCAGCCGGGAAATCCGCTGAATCATTACTTTCTGGGGCGGCTCCTTGGGCGGATGGAACAGTTCGATGCGGCGGAACGAGCCTATCGCCGGACGCTGGAACTGGCGCCCGACTGGGCGGAAGGCCACCGCGCCCTGGCGGAACTCCTTCTGCGGGCGGGGCGTCCTGGTTCGGAGGCGAGGGAGCTGGCGCGGAGGGTTGTCACCCTGGAGCCGAGCGGACCGCATCATTATCTGCTGGCAGTGGCGTGTCTGAGGGCGGGCGACCGTCCGGGAGCCCGGGAGGCGATTCAACGCGCGCTGGCGATCCACCCGGACGAAGCGCGGTACCGGCAGTTTCTCGAACAACTCAGCGGGGTGGCGCGCCCGTGAACGGCCGGCGCTCGAACGTCCCGGGCTGGAAGGGCCTGGCGAAGACCCTGGCGCTGCTGCTGAGTGGCCTGGGCGGGGCGGAAGGCGCCAACGAACCCTCCCCCATCCGGTTCCGCGATGTCACCCGGACTTCGGGGATTGGCTTTGTCCATACGGATGGGAGTTCGGGCCGTTATTACATCGTGGAGAGTGTCAGTGCCGGTCTGGCGCTGCTGGACTACGACGGGGACGGCTATCTGGACATCTACTTTGTCAATGGCGCGCCGCTCCCGGGTGCGCCGCGGACGGACGCGCCTCCGAGGAATGCGCTGTACCGGAACAACGGGGACTGGACCTTCACGGATGTGACTCTTGAGGCCGGGGTTGGCGACACGGGGTACGGCCTTGGAGTGTGTGTGGGGGACTACAACAACGACGGTCACCCGGACATTTATGTGAACAACTTCGGGCCGAATGTGCTGTACCGGAACAACGGGGACGGGACCTTCACCGATGTGACCCGCGAGGCCGGGGTTGCGGCCGGCAGCCGGGTGGGTGCTGGGGCCACGTTTCTCGACATCGACGGCGACGGGCATCTGGACCTGTTCGTCGCCAACTACGTTGATTTCACCTTCGAGACGCATCACATCTCGCACATGAGCGGCTTTCCATCGTATGTCGGCCCGCTGAACTATCCGGCGGTCCCCAACGTGCTGTACCGGAACAACGGGGACGGGACCTTTACGGATGTCAGTGAGTCCTCGGGGATTGCGGCGCATCGTGGGACCGGGATGGGCGTGATCGCGCTGGACTATGATGGGGACGGGGACACCGACATCGTGGTTGGCAACGACCTGGGTGCGAACTTTCTGTTCCGCAATGACGGCGCCGGGAAATTCGAGGAGGTCGGGCTGGCGGCGGGCATTGCGTACGACGAGTTGGGCGCCGCCCATGGCACCATGGCGGTCGAGGCGGGGGACTGGAACCATGACGGGTGGCCCGACCTATTCACGACCTCGTACCAGCGGCAGCTCACCACGCTCTACGAGAACCGCGGGGGACGCTATTTTGCGGATGCGACACGACGGACCGGCGCGGGTACGGGCACTTACGCGCAGGTGACCTGGGGTGCGGGTCTTGCGGACCTGGACAACGACGGGCACCGGGACCTGTTCATCGCCTGCGGGCATCTGATCGACCAGGTGGAGCGGTTCGATGACACCACCCGGTATCATGCGCGGAACATCGTCCTGCGGAACACGGGCCGGGGTCGGTTCGTGGATGTGTCGGACCAGAGCGGGGACGGGCTGCGGGTGGCGTTGAGCAGCCGTGGGGCGGTGGTCGGGGATCTGGACAACGACGGTCTGCTGGATGTGGTGATTCTCAATTCCCGGCGGGAACCGACCGTGTTGCGGAATGAGTCCGGGGGCGGTCATCGCTGGCTTCAGGTCCGGTTGCGGGGGACCCGGTCGAACCGGGACGGGGTGGGGGCGCGGGTGACCGTGGTGGCCGGGGACCTGACTCAATTCGGGGAAGTGCACAGCGGACGCAGTTACCAGAGTGATTTCGGGACACGGCTTCACTTCGGACTCGGGCCACGCGGTGCGGTGGACGAGATCCGGGTGCAGTGGATTGGTGGCGGAGTGGATGTGGTGCGCGACGTCGGGGTGAACCGCCTGGTGACCGTGGTGGAGGGAGAGAACCGGGTTGGGGAAACCGGGGGCAACGACAGGCCATGATCTGGAACCTTTGCGGATGGGGATCGGGAAGGGTGGGGCGGGCGATCGGCGCGATGGCGGGCGTTCTCGCGGGCGTGCTGGGGACGGCTGCGTCCCGGGGGATGGCGGAGTCGTCGCCGATTGTGCTGCGCGAAGTGACTTCGGGGACCGGCATCGGGTTTGTGCACACGGACGGAAGTTCGGGACGGCGCTACATCGTTGAGAGTGTGAGTGCGGGAATTGCGCTGTTCGACTACAACGGGGACGGGCTGACGGACATCTACTTTCTGAACGGCGCGGCGCTGCCCGGGGCGCCCGGGGGAACGCCGGCTCCGCGGAATGCGCTCTACCGGAACCATGGCGACTGGACGTTCACGGATGTCACGCTTGAGGCGGGTGTGGGGGACACCGGGTACGGGCTGGGGGTGTGCATCGGGGATTACAACAACGACGGGCACCCGGACATTTATGTGAACAATTTCGGGCCGAACGTGCTGTACCGGAACAACGGGGACGGGACGTTCACGGATGTGACTGCGGAGGCCGGCGTGGCCAACGGGGACAAGGTGGGGGCGGGAGCGTGCTTTCTGGACATCGACGGCGACGGGCACCTGGATCTCTACGTGGCCAACTATATCGACTTCACCCTGGAGAAGCACCGGACCCGGGTCATCAACGGACATCCCGCCTATGTCGGGCCCATGATCTACGGGCCGGTTCCGGACACCCTGTACCGGAACAACGGGGACGGGACCTTCACGGATGTCAGTGTCGCATCCGGCGTGGCGGCTCATGCGGGCACCGGGATGGGCGTCGTGTGTGCGGACTACGACGACGACGGGCACACGGACATCATCGTGGGCAACGATGCCATGGCGAACTTTGTGTTCCGGAACGACGGCACGGGGCGGTTCGAGGAGGTGGGGATGCTCACGGGACTGGCGTATGACATGCACGGGGTGGGCCAGGGGACGATGGGGGTCGAGGTCGGGGACTACGACAACGACGGGCGGCTGGATTTCCACATGACGTCCTATCAGCGGCAGTGGGCGCCGCTGTACCGGAATCTTGGCCGGGGCATGTTCGATGACGTGACCCACCGTTCCGGGGCGGGCGCCGGGACCCTGCCCGAGGTCACCTGGGGAAACGGCCTGGTCGATTTCGACAACGACGGGCACCGGGACCTGTTCATCGTCTGCGGTCACTTGCAGGACAATGTCGAACTCTGGGATGACACCGCGCGGTACCGGGCCCGGAACATCCTGCTGGCAAACACCGGGCAGGGCCGGTTTGTGGATGTCACCTCACGCGCCGGGGACGGACTTGCGGTGGCGCTGAGCAGTCGCGGGGCTGCCTTCGACGATCTGGACAACGATGGGCGGATGGACGTCGTCATTCTCAACGCGCGCAGCGGTCCCACGATCCTGAGGAACGAGAGTCCGGGAGGGAACCATTGGATCCGGGTGCGGACCCGGGGCACGCGCGGGAACCGGGATGGCATTGGTGCGCGGGTCCGGGTGGTGGCGGGGGATCTGACGATGGTGGGCGAGGTTCACAGCGGGCGCGGGTATCAGAGTCATTACGGGATGCATCCGCACTTTGGACTGGGGCGGCGCGGGCGCGTCGATCGGATCGAAGTGCGATGGATCGGGGGCGGGATCGACATCCTCGAGAACGTCGAGGCGGATCGAATCGTGACGATCATCGAGGGACAGTCCCGGTCCGGTCCGGGCGGGCCGGCGGGAGACCGGACATCCTCCGGGAACTGAAGGGAGCGGGATGCGGGCGCCGGGTGGAGAGGGAACGGCCGGTTCTACCGGGCTTCGGGATGGCGGGCGAGGATGGCGCGGAGTTGGGCGACGACTTCGGGTTGGGCGGTGGCGAGATTGCGGGTTTCGAGGGGATCGGCCTGGTAGTCGTAGAGTTCGAATTCGGCGGTTTCGGGGGGAGCGCCGGGACGTTTCCATTCCACGAGGCGATGACGGGCGGTGCGAATGGCGCGGCCCATCCGTTCGCCGCGCGGGAAGCAGTGGTAGGCGTGGTCGCGAACCGAGGCGGCCGGGTCGCGCAGAACGGGGACCAGACTGGCGCCGTCGATGGACTGGGGGCCGGACGGGGCGGGAAGTCCGGCCAGTTCGGCCAGGGTTGGGAAGAGATCGACCGTTTCCGTGAGCTGGCGGGTGGCCGTGCCGGGCCGGGTGACGCCCGGGGCCGAGAGGATGAGGGGGATGCGGTTGGCCTCCTCGTAGTTGGTGTGTTTGGTCCAGAACCCGTGGTCGCCCAGGTGCCAGCCGTGATCGCCCCAGACCACGACGATGGTGTTGTCGCGCAGGCCGAGGCGGTTGAGTTCATCGAGGACGCGGCCGATCTGGGCATCCACGTAGGTGACACAGGCGTAGTAGGCGTGGATCAGGCGGCGTTGGGTGACTTCGTCGCGGAGGTTTTCGACGGTCAATGGGTCGTAGTTCACGATCTCCCCGCCGACCTTTCCGGCGTAACGCGGGGCGCCCTCCGGGGGGTTCTGGAAGGGGGCGAGAGGAAAGGCCTGGGGATCGTGGAGATCGAAGTAGCGTGTCGGGGCGGTGAACGGGAGATGGGGTTTCACGAAGCCGAGTGCGAGGAAGAACGGCGTCCCGGGATTGGCGGCAGCGGCCTGGAGGCGACGGATGCCTTCGTCGGCGATGCGGCCGTCGGCGTAGGCCTGGTCGGGAACGTCGGCGGATTCGATGGCGGCGCCGCGCGGGAGGGCACGGATGTTGTCGAGCTGCTGGTTGGTGAAGTAGGCCTCCTCGCGGGTCAGGCGGCCGCCTGCGGAATGGGCGGGGTCGAGATACTCGACGACCTTTTCAATGACAGGCGGGACGCTCCACGAGGCGGCGTCCTCGACGTTGCCGTGTCCGGTATGGAGGACTTTCCCGACCGCCTCGGTCCGGTAGCCGTGGCGCATGAAGTGCTGGGTCAGCGTCACGGCGTCCGGGGCGACCTGACGCAGGTTGCGCGACAGGTCATAGAGGCCGGTCGAGGTGGGGCGGGACCCGAGCATGAGGCTGTAACGGGAGGGTGCGCAGACCGCCTGGTTGCAATAGGCGAGATCGAAGCGGAGCCCGGTCGAGGCGAGACGATCCAGGTGCGGGGTCTTTGCCAGCGTGTCCCCGTAGGTGCCGAGCGTCGGTTTCAGATCATCGACGCAGATCAGGAGGATGTTGGGCCGGGAAGCGGGTGTCTGTGCGGAGGCGACGCTCAGGAGGATCGCCAGCGGGAGGGCGGACAACGTCAGGCAAAGGGAAAGGCGGCGGGTCATGACGGGGAGTGGGAACCGGGGATGGGCCATGGGGCAAGCCGGGAGATCCTGCACGAACCTGGGAGGCGGGGTCGAGATGCGGCGTATTGCCGCGGCGGGGTGGGGGAGCGTACCAAGGGGGGATGCGGAAGGCATCATGTTGGATGAGGATTGGACTGGCCCTGGGGTGCGGGTGGGCGGGCATGGAGCCGGCGCCGGGTGCGGAGAGCGCGGAGAGTGCGGAGCACCAGTTCGCGGTGCGCCGGTTGGAGGCGCGGAAACGCCAGCAGGAGACGGCCAGCCGGCGGTTCGAGGCGTTTCATGGGTTCCGGTTCCAGGATGCGCGGGAATCGAGCGGGATCCGGTTCGAGCACCGGATTGTGGACGACGCCGGGATCAACTACCGGGCGGCGCATTACGATCACGGGAACGGCATGGCGGTGGCGGATGTCGATGGGGACGGGCTTCCGGACCTCTATTTCACGACCCAGTTGGGGAGCAACGAACTCTGGCGGAATCTGGGGGGTGGACGGTTCGAGAACATCACCGAACGGGCCGGCGTGGCCATGACCGACCAGATCTCGGTCGCGTGCGCGTTTGCGGATGTGGACAACGACGGGGATCCGGACCTGTTGGTGACGACGGTGCGATACGGCACCCGGCTCTTCGAGAATCTCGGGGACGGACGGTTTCGGGACGTGACCCGGGAGTCGGGTCTGCAGCATTTCGGGCATTCCTCGGGGGTGGTGTTCTTCGACTTCGACAACGACGGCTGGCTGGATCTGCTGGTGACGAATGTGGGGCGGTACACGGAGAACCGGCGGGGGCGGGGCGGGTATTTTCTGGCGTTGCCGGACGCCTTCCAGGGCCACCTGTTTCCCGAGCGGACGGAGTACAGCATTCTGTATCGCGGGATCGGGGGCGGGCGGTTCCGGAACGTCTCGGACGCGATGGGATTCCGGGATGGAAGCTGGAGCGGGGACGCCACGTTCACGGATCTGAACGGGGACGGTTTTCCGGACCTGTACCTGGTGAACATGCAGGGCGACGACCGGTATTACGAGAACGTGGCGGGGAAGGGTTTTGTGGAGCGGACCGCGCAGTATTTCCCGAAAACGCCCTGGGGCGCGATGGGGGTGAAGTTCTTCGACTTCGACGGGGACGGCCGGATGGACGGGTATGTGGTGGACATGCATTCGGACATGACCCAGCCGCAGACCGAGCTGGCGTTGCAGTTCCGGCTGGAGGTGGAGAAGTCGAAGAGCGAGGCGTGGTGTTCGGTGCAGTGGCCGGAGGAGTATTTCCAGGGCCCGGAGAACAACCTCTTTGGCAATGCCTTCTACCGGAACCGGGGCGGGGGAGTCTTCGAGGAGGTTTCCGATGCGCTCGGGGTCGAGACATACTGGCCGTGGGGCGTGAGTGTCGGGGACCTGAACGCGGATGGGTACGAGGACATCGTGGTGACCGCGGGCATGGGGTATCCGTTCCGGTACGCGATCAATTCCGTGCTCTTGAATGACGGCGGACGGCGGTTTTTCGACGCGGAGTTTCTGGTGGGCGTCGAGCCGAGGGCGGACGGCCGCACGGAGAAGGTCTGGTTCAGCCTCGATTGCGGCGGGGACGACCGGGGTCACCCGATGTGCGGGGATTTCCAGGGGCGGACCAACGTGCTGGGCACGCTGAGTTCAAGGTCGTCGGCGATCGTGGATCTGGACGGCGACGGAGATCTGGATCTGGTGATCCATGAGTTCAACGACCGGCCGCAGATCCTGTTGAGCGATCTCACGGAGAGGAGGGACGTCCGGTATCTCGCGGTGCGGCTTCAGGGGACACGTTCCAACCGGGACGGACTGGGTGCGACGGTGCGCGTGACGGCGGGGGGGCGGACGCTGACCCAGTATCACGACGGGAAGTCGGGATATCTCGGGCAGAGTTCGATGCCGCTGTATTTCGGGCTGGGCGATGCGGAGGCGATCGAGGCGGTTGAGGTGCGCTGGCCGTCGGGGCTCCGCCAGCGGGTGACGGAAGGGTTGGGGATCAACCGCACGATGAGGATCATCGAGGGTCCGGCGGAGCCGTGAGGGCGCGCTTCGAGGGTTCGCTGCGGGGCGACTTCCCGACCGGCCTGCTGGAGGATCAGGCGCGGAGCGCGGCGGCGAGCTGTCGGATGTCGTCGAGGGTGTTGTAGCGGTGGGTCGAGATGCGGAGGCAGCGGCGTCCGGTGAAGGTGAGGCAGGGGACCTCGATGCGGTGCCGGTCGAAGAGGCGGGTTTGGAGGGGATCCGGGGCGAATGGGGCGGGCAGGGGCGGGAACAGGGCTGGGGGCAGGGGCACGGTGGCGAGTGAGCCGATCATGGTTTCCGGGCAGGGCGCCGGGACTTCGAGGGCGTCGAGGAGAAGCTGGCGGCCGGCCAGGGCCAGGTCGCGGTTTGCGCGGGCGACACCCTCCCAGCCGTCCGGGTGCATGGCGTGGACGGTTTCGATGGCGGCGGGGACGGCGAGCCACGGGGATGGGTCGAGGGTGCCGGTCCAGGCGAATTCGAGCTGGAAGCGGGAGCGGTCGGTGCGGGGGCTGTTGTAGCCGTGGCTGAGGGTGAGGGGATGGATGTCCGGCTGGCGGTCGCGTCGGACGTGGAGGAAGGCGGAGCCTTTGGGGGCGCAGACCCACTTGTGGAGATTGCCCGTGTAGTAGGAGGCACCGAGGCGGTGGAGATGGACGGGGACCATGCCCGGGGCGTGAGCGCCATCGACCAGGGTGGGGATGCCACGGGATTCGAGTTGGGAGACCAGCGGTTCGATGGGGAGGACGAGGCCGGTGGGGCTGGTGACGTGGTCGAGCAGGGCGAGGCGGGTGCGCGGGGTGACGGCGTCGAGGATGGCGGCGGCGACCTGTTCGGGGGTGGTGCCGGGGAAGGGAACGGGAGCGACGACGACGCGGGCGCGGTTGCGTTGGGCGGTGTAGGCGAGGGCGGCGGCGCAGGCGTTGTAGGCGTGGTTGGTGACCAGGAGTTCATCGCCCGGTTCGAAGGCGAGACTGCGGAGGACGGTGTTGACGCCGGAGGTGGCGTTGGGAATGAAGGCAAGGTCGTCGGGGTCGGCGTGGAGGAAGTCGGCGAGGACCGAGCGGGCGTGATCGAGGAGGGGTTCGAGTTCGCGGGCCAGGAAGAGGACGGGTTCGGCTTCGAGGCGCTGGCGCCAGGCCTGCTGGGCTTCCTGGACGGCGCGCGGGCAGGCGCCGAAGCTGCCGTGGTTGAGGAAGGTGACCGTGGGGTCGAGGGTGAAGCGGTCGCGCATCGGGCGCAGGGTAGCAGGGGGTGAGGGCGGTGAGGGACTGGAAATGCTGTTCGGGTGATCTTGTGCGGGAGTGGATCCTCATGGCGGGCGGTGCCCGGGGTCTCGGTGAAGCCGAATCGTGCCGCATCGTGGGGAATGACTTCGAAGGGCGGAGTCCTCTAGGGACCGTCGCCCAACCTATAGAACAGATAACCGCCCGCGGTGGCCTCGGCGGGCAGGATCAAGTCCTGGATGGGGAGGGTGGGCGTCACCGTCGCGACCGGTGACCATTGGATCAGGTCGAACGAGCCGAGCACCTGATATTCGCGTCCCGCCTCCCCCTCGAACCGGACTCGTACACCCCCGAGGGGATCGGGACGCGGATCGCCCAGGTACGCCAACGGTTGGGAACGCAATACCTGGCCGCCGGTCCCGGCAGCCACAAACCGGCCGTTGGCATGATCCCACGCCGAGATCGAGACGCCCATCCATTGGTCACCGCCGACGTGGAGGGGATGGTGAATCTGGTTGAGGTGCCGTCGTTGCGAGTTCGCGCCGACGGGTGACGCGTTGATTGCATTTGAAGCGGGCGGTGTGGCTCATGTCCTGAGGGCGCCGACCCTTGCCGAGATCGACAACAGAACCGCCGAGGTCGAATGGGAGCGATCGCATTCGGGCCTACCCGACCTGGGGTTCGCTATGGGGGCTATTGAGGAGTGGCTGGTCCTGGACCCGTGTTGGATCACCGGATTGCCGGTCGAGGCTTTGGACCGGGAGTTGCTGCCCGACGAGGCACGTCTTGATCCTCGGGAAGGAAGTGAGGCGATGATGGATGGAAATCGCGTTTGGTGGCGCCTTCGGATGACACCGGCGGGTGAAGTCGATCTCCCCGGCCCCACAGGCGATTTCGATAGTCGGGTTTGGGTGACGTATGCCACGGCCAAGTTGGAGAGCGATCGTGAGGTAAGAGACGTCCTGATCGAGGTGGGCAGCGATGAGGAATACCGCCTGTACCTAAACGGCGAACTGGTCATGGAGTATGGGTGGCGACGTGTTCTCTGCACTTCGCCGCGGCCTGCGCCACTGTCGCCGGATCGGCGGTCGGGTCTGACATTGCGTCCCGGACGGAACACCCTTGTTCTCAAGGTGGTGTCGGAAGCCCCCCGATGGAGTGGCACGGTGCGGTGGGGCCGGGGATCGGACCGGTTCGAACCGGCCAGCATCCTGCGAGCCAGCGAGGACTGGCTATTCTCGGAGGGTCGGCCCCGGTCAGGAAACGTCGTGCGGTCCCAGAACCAAGGGGGAGGTCGTGCTGCGTGGCGTGCCGGCGTTTCCGGGCGAAGGCACCCATGAACTCTTCGCTGGGAAGCCCAAGCGGGAACGCGGCAGCGTGGACGCCTTGTCACTCTCCCAGGAGATGGTCGTTCGGCACCTCGGGGGCACCGGAGGTTCCATGCAGGCGTCGCCGGAACCGTTCTGGGCGCGGTTCGATACCGAGACGGATCGCGCTGCCAGGCATGGGGCGTTGTTGAATTTGCTGCCCTTGCCCGCCGAGGACCTCGACCGGGCACGCACCCAGCGGTTCCTCGACGACACCGCCGCCGGGGAGGAAACGCATCAGAACCCTTGGGGCTGGTTGTTAACGCGAATGCTCGAAGGGCAGGTGGCCTATCGACGCGGCGATTTCGACCGCGCCCTTCGACTCCTCGAACCGGTGGCTTCGAACCTCGACAACCGCCGCCTCGCCGTCCTGGGCCGCTATGTCATCGCCATGGCGCTTCACCGTGTCGGAAAGCGGACTCCGCCGAGGCACGGCTTCACGACGCGAACACGCTCCTCGACCGTCTCCTGCGTCCGGGCCCTTTACCTGCGTGCCCGGGCGCATCCCGGGTTCGATAGCGAGGCGGCGATCGAGAGCGGTCTGCGCCTTGCCGAATCGGTGCCGCTCCTGTTGGTTCTGGCCGGCGACGAAGCGGGGATGGTGGCATTCCTGCGCCAGGCATTCCGCGAACTCGACATCCGCACCCCCCATTACGGGTTCGCCATCGCCTGGCTGGGCGACCGCCTGCCTTCCGATCTCATGGAGCGTATCCGGATTGAAGCCAGCACCCCGATCGAGACCGAACCGTGGTTCGTGTCGGCAGCGGGGTGGCTCCAGCAATGGTTCCACCTGGGCCATGGCATGGCGCTCCACGGACTCGGAGAGTACGACGCCGCGTTGAAGCACCTCGAAGGCGCCATCGCTTCACATGATGACAACTGTTCGACCTCCGCCAAGGCGTATGCCGGTCTGGCCGCCTGGAAACTCGGCCGCCGCGACGATGCACGTCGGTGGCTGAGCCAGGCTGAGGAAGCCCTTCGTATTCGGGTCGAGGCTGGCAGCGGCATGTTGGATCCCCACTGGTGGCACATGGCCACCACCGACCTGGCCCTCCGGCAAGCCCGGGAATGGATGGGACAGCCCACCGAAGCGACCCCATCCACTCCACCCACGCGGGCGGGCAGGCCATAAACCGTCCTGCGCGAAACGCCCCATCCGAAGCCCCAACGGGGCGAAAGGCGATAGCCCAGGGCAACGCCCTGGGGGCCGAACAGGGTGAAAAAGATTCTCAAGCCCTGAAAGGGCGAAACCCGACCGTCCCACCCCGCATCCCCTGCGCCCACCGACAGGTTTCGCCCCTTCAGGGCTCGCATGATCATGGGGGCATGGCGATCCCCAGGGTGTTGCCCTGGGCTATCGCCTCCGGCCCCGTTGGGGCCGACCGCAGGAGGCTTCATGAGATGGCGTCCTTTCGAACGCGACGCCCCCCGACGGCGGGGGGCCCCATGCACCTTCGCCACCTTCGACGCGGGGTCGATCCCGGCCTGCTTCCCGCGTTGTGCTATCCCAACCGTCGTTTCAACTTCTCGTGGCCACGTCCAGCGGGGTTCCGTTGTGCGCTTCAAGCAGCAACACACGGTTTCGGAGGGCGAATTCTCGCGCGTCGTCCCGGCGTGGGCGGAAGCGTGACAGAAGGGGGTCAATGAAGCTCTCTTCTTCGCCAAAGCCCGTGAGCAAGGTGAGGTCTGCATCCGCCGTGAAACGCGGTTCGCCCCAACGTTGGACCGCGATACCGCCAATGAAACAGAACCGCCAGCCCCGTGCCTCGCAGAACTCTTGCAACTCCCATGCCGCCGCCAGGATGGGATCGAGGCTCATCGATCGCGGCTCTTTTGGAACAACGCCTGTTGTTCCACCAAACCGGATGTGTCGCGGAACCTGGGCGCAATCCCCTGCCGACTGAAAAGAGATTGAGTCAGCCTCAGTGCCTGCTGATCCGTTAGGGCCATCAATTCCCGCCAACGCTGCTCTTCCAGGAGCGGTTGGGCTTCCTGCCAGATCTGTAACCGGCGCCGTGTCGCCTCGCGCTCGGACTCGGTCATCGTCCTGGGCCCGCTGTTCATGCCTCCAACCTATCAACCACCGAACCGATAGGGAAGGCGCGGTTGGGAGCGGTGATGCGGCCGCCGTCCATGAGGACCGGGCGCCCAAGAATGCCGACGAGTCCACCCCAGGTGCGTTTGCCGACCAAGGTGCCGAGTTGGAACTTGCGGAACATCGAGGGGAGAAGGTCACCGCCGGAGCGGGCTGTTTCGTCGGTCAGCATGACCTTGGGCCCGTCCACCCGGATGGGTCATCCGGAATTCCCAGAATTTCTTGTCCGGTTCTTCCCGGAAATCTCGCCAGAGGGGATGTGGACATCCCGCATTCTTCCCCAAGGCCGGTCCGCGGCCCATCCCCAAAGATCCAAGGAGAATCACGAACCGGGAGGCCCTTCGGCTTGTTGGAACGGGTTCGCCTTCACCCCGCGGCAACCTGGCTTGGCGTGGCCGTTATCGCCGTCTGTTCCAGCCAACCCGCCGCCCTCGCAACGGGAGATGCACCCGCGCACCGGCTCCTGTTCCCGGCGGAGGCACAAGCCGCGGTGCAGCCCGCCGGACGAGCGGGTTCGCCGCGTCCCGCCTCCGTGCAATACCATCGTCTGAACCCAGCCCTTGCGGCGTCGGCCTCCGACTGGTTGCAGCCCGGACAGGAACTGCGTTTGGACCTGCTCGAGGACCAGGACATCATCGTGGCGGTGGAGGGGGTGACGTCCACGGTGGATGGCGGCTGGGTGGTGCATGGCCGTGCCACGACCGACGAGGCCAGCACGGTCACCCTGACGCTCCAGGGACGCGAACTGACGGGCATGATCCGCCTGAGCGGACTGGGGCACTTCCGCCTGGTGCCCGTTGACGAGGGTGGCCTCCATGAAGTGCGGCAACTGGCCACGAGGCCGCCCGTCCATTGCGCCACGGGCTGGCTGCCGAGGGTGGATGACGCCCGACCGGCCCTCGCCCGAGCCGGGGTGGCACTTCACGCCCTGGACCTTCCCCCGGCGGACACATTGCCGGAGCCGACCGTGGTGGATGTGTTGTTCCTCTTCGAGATCCTGCCCGACGACCTGGAGGAGGGCGAGGAACGGATTCGGCTGGGTTTCGGCTCGGTGACCGGGATGCATGGCCTTGGCCAGCAAAGCCGCTCCGAAGTTGTCATTCTGGACGCGGACATCCCGCCAGCCTTTGCCAATATCGAATTCCCGGAGGGTCCGCTTTCGGTGGTTGAATCTGGCGGTGAGGCCCGAATCAACGTGCGTCTCGCCGGCCACGACTCGGGCTTGCCGCTGACCCTGCCTTACCAAACCGTAGAAGGATCGGACCGGCATCGCGCTGCTCGATCCCGATGGCACGCTGGACACCGATTTCGATCCTGGACTGGGAGCGGACATGTTCCCCGGCATGTATGCCGGACCTGCAGAGTTCGCACCGCTGTCCGCAGCTCCGGGATGCACGGGAATGGGAGGTTCGAACATGATCGAACCCATCGCACCCGTTACAAGGCGAGGTTCGAGGACGAGTACGAGTACCGCCCTTCGGGCTGAGTACGAGTCGTGCGACGGGTGGTTTGGGGGGAGTTCCGAGAACCCGAGATGCGCGGCCTTTCGAGAGCGGGTTGGACTTCGGCGTTGATCCTTTGGGGACCGGGCCGTTTTGCATTCGTGGCGTGAGAATTTGGCAGGGCGGTTGGATCGAAGGGTGCAACGGGACGTTTGGTGCTCACGCGAGGACGCGAAGGCGCAAAGGAGGTGGGGGGTGAAGGACCTCGGGCATCCGGAAGGGAACCCCGTCCGGCGGTGACAGGTCAGAATGCCTTCGGATGGATCCAGACGAGGGTATGGAGGGGGAGTTGGTCGTGGAGGGGGATGAGATCGGCGGCGGCGAGGTGGATGCAGCCCTGGGAGGCGGGGCGGCCGAGGGAGGGTTCGTCGGCAAGGCCGTGGACGTAGATGTAGCGGGAGAAGGTATCGACGGGGCCGCCGCGGTTGAAGCCGGGTTCGAGGCCTTCGAGCCACAGGATGCGGTGGGCGATGGTGGCGTGGGGCATGCCGGCCCAGGTGCGGCCGACGGGTTGCCGGGCGCGGAAGACGGTGCCGACGGGCCAGCCGTGTCCGATGCGGGCGGCGATGCGGTGGAGGCCGAGGGGGGTCCGGAGGGAATCCCGGATCTGGCCGATGCCGAAGCGGGAGGTGGAGGCGCGAAAGGTGCGATGGAGCGTGTGGGCGGGGGCGAAGGGATGGATGGGGAGGGAAGGGGATCGGAACCAGGCCACCCGCTGGGCGGGGACGGAGACCGTGAGGACGTCGCGGGTGAGGGGGATGCGGTGACGCCGGCAGGTGAGGAGGAGGGAGCGGGGCAGGGCGCCGGGACGGGGCATGGGTGTCAGGCGATGGTCTTGACGAGGACCTTGGAGCGGCGGCCGCTGGCGTCGTAGCGGTCGCGCCGGCCGGGGGGGAGGTCGTCGGGGGAGCCTTCGGTGAAGCCGCCCTTGGACTGGAAGTAGGTAAAGGCCTGGGTGGAGAGGGCGAAGAGCTGGCGGACCCCGGCCTCGCGGGCCCGGCCTTCGACGAACTGGATGAGTTTGCGTCCGATGCCCTGGTTTTCGTGGGCGGGACTGACGCAGAGGTAGGCGAGTTCGGCTTTGTGGTGTTCGGGGTAGAGGTGGAGGGCGACGCAGGCGACGGGGTTGCGGTCGATTTCGTAGAGGTGGTAGTCGGCGAGGTTCCGTTCGATTTCGGCGCGGGTGCGTTTCACGAGTTCGGCGCTGTCCACGGATTTGCGGGTGAGGAGAAGGATCTGGCGGATGTCCTTTTTGAGGGCGCGGCGGACCTGTTCGTACTCGTTGGCATAGACGAGGGTGCCGACGCCCTCGTTGGAGAAGACCTCGGCGAGGAGGGCATCGTCCTGGAATCCGTTGATGAGGTGGACGCGGGAGACGCCGGCGCGGCAGGCCTGGGCGGCGAACTGGGCTTTGGGGAGGAGTTCGGGGGGGATGTCGGCGCGGCGTCGGGCGAGGAGATCCTCGAGTTCGCTGGCAAGGATCTGGCGGACGAGCTGACCGCCGCAGAGGAGACCCTGTTGGGAGGTGACGTAGAGGATCTTGGCGGCGCGAAGGGCCACGCCGAGGGCGAGGGCGACGGCGTCGGAATTGACCCGGTAGGTATGCCCTTCGCCGTCGAAGCCGAGTGGAGGGACGACCGGGACGATGCCCTGGGCGAGGAGGGCCTGGAGCATGTCGGCGTCCACGCGTTCGACCTTGCCGGTGAGGAGGTGATCGATGCCGCCGAGGATGCCGAGGGGATGGGCGACGACGGCGTTGGTGGAGGCGGCGCGGAGGTCGTTGGTGGCGAGACCCTCGAGGATTTCGTGGGTGAGGCGGTTGGAGGCGGTGAGGGCGAGTTTGAGGGTGGGGGCGTCGGTGATGCCGGAGCCGTCGAGGTTGGAGGGGTGTTGACCGGTTTCGGAGGCCAGTTGGGCGATCATGGCGGCGGCGCCATGGACGAGGACGACGCGGATGTTGAGGGAGCGGAAGACGGCGACATCGAGGAGGATGTTGGCGAAGTTCTCGTCCATGACGACGGCGGCATCGACGCTGACCACGAAGGTGCGTTCGCGGAAGCGGGGGATGTAGCGGAGGATGCCGCGGAGGTCGGTGGCTTTCACTGGAGGCGAGGCGGGAATGGAAATTACGGGGGAAACCTGGGGGCTGGAAGCTGAAAGCTGAGACCTGAGGCCTGAGACCTGAGGCCTGAGACCTGAGGCCTGAGACCTGAGGCCTGAGGTCTGAGGCCTGAGACCTGAGACCTGAGATCTGAAGGGGGAGGGATCAGGGGTGGTGGTGCATCCTGGCGTTGCGGGTGAGGAGGCAGCCAATCGGAGGGACGAGCTCCGCGAGTCCTCAACCGAACACTCCTCCACGATCCCCTGTCGGCGCGGGCGTCAGGACGCGAACCGTTCAACGCTCCCTTCCACGGCGGCTTGGTGGAACCCGGCCCTCCGAGGCGATGCTTCGCGAAGTTCGCGCCTCTACCCACACCGGGATGCACGGGATGGCGGCAGATGCGCCTTGAGCGCGGGGGCGGGCATGGTTAATGAGGCGCATGCCTCTTTTGCTGGCGAAGGGCGGCTGGGTGTTCTGGATGATCCTGGTGACAGGCGGGGTGGGGATTGCCGTGTTCATCGAACGGCTGCTCCATTATCACCGGGCGCAGATCAACTCGCTCGAGTTCCTGAACGGGGTGCGCAATGTGCTCAAGCGGGAGAACATCGTGGAGGCGGTGTCGATCTGCGATGCGACGCCGGGGCCGGTGGCGCGGATGGTGAAGGTGGCGATTCTGAACCGGGAAGGGGGTCGGGAGGGGATGCGGGAGGCGCTGGAGGAGGCGGGGTTGGTGGAGGTGCCGCGACTGGAGGAGAAGCTCGGGGTGCTGGCGACGATTGCGCAGATCACGCCGCTGATGGGGTTGTTCGGGGCGGTGCTGGGGTTCATGCGGGTGTTCTGGCGGATCCAGGTGACGGGGCTGCCGCTGCAGCCGGCGGAGTTTGCGGAGGGGATGTGGCAGGGATTGATCTGTCTGGGGGCGGGCATCGCGGTGGCGGTGCCGGCGTATGTGGGGCACAACCTGCTGGTTTCCCGGCTCAACGACGTCCTGCTGGAGATGGAGACGTCCTCGACGGAGATCATCCGGCTTCTGAGCGAACGTCCGGAGGAGGGGGGTGAATGAGGCTGCCGCGGAACATCAAGATGCTGCGGGGTCCGGTGGATCCGTCGGCGCTGGCCGGGACGATGTTTCTGCTGTGGATCGCGACCTTTCTGCATTCGTCGCTGGTGCTTCCGCCCGGGGTGCGGCTGGAGTTGCCGGAAGCGGCGGGGGTGTGGGGGGAGGTGCTTCCTCGATGGTCGGTGGCGGTGGATCCGGCCGGGCGGATTCTGTTCGAGCACCAGATGGTGAGTGAGGCGGATTTCGAGGCGCGGTTGCGGGAGGGGGTGACGCGTTCGGAGACGCCGGGAACGCTGCTGCTGATGGCGGACCGGCGGGTGACGCTGGAGGTGCTGACGCGATTGCAGGCGCTGGCGCGGGGTGCGGGCATCCGGGATGTGGTGCTGGCGACGAGTCCGCGTCCGGGGGGCCCGTGGGGGACGGCGGACGCCCTGTTGTCGGCACCCGGGCCGGGAGGGGACCGATGACGGGGGCGGGTCCGGCAAGACCGTGGTGGCGGCGGCGGCGGGTGGCGATGGCGGCGATTGCGGTGGGGGCGCAGGTGGCCTTTTTCTGGATGCTGTCGCTGCCCGGGGAACCGACGGAGGTGCGGGTGGAGGGGCCTCGAACGCAGTGGACGATGGCGGGCGATTCGGAAGGGGCATTCGAGGACTGGCTGTGGCTGATGAACCCGGGGCTGTTTCTGTTGCCGTCCACGCACGACTTTTCGGCGGCCGCGTGGATGGAGATGAGGCGCAGCGAGGTGGGGTTCGAGCCGCTGACGATGAAGTCTCAGCCGTTGCCCTTTGCGCCGATGGCGGCGGGGATGTCGCTGCGCGGCCCGTTGCTGGCCCGGATGGACGCGGGGCCCGGGCATCGATGGGAGGTGCCGTCGGGGGGGCTGACGCTTCCGGCCTCGACGCCGCCGCCGGTGCCCCGGCGAACGACCCTTCGGCGGGTGTCGGGTCTGGAAGGATGGCAGGGGCCGGAGGGGGGGGAGGGTCCTGCCGGGCCGGAAGGTGCGATTCCCGGTCCCACCATCCTGCGGGTCACGATCAACGAGCGGGGGGATGTGGCGGTGCCCCCGGTGGTCTGGGAAGGCAGCGGGGTGCCGGCGGCGGACGGGCTGGCGCTTCGCTGGGTGGAGGGGCTGCGGTGGGAGCGGGCGGATGGCGGATCCGGCGGATCCAGCGGATCGGGGGCGGGGTGGACGTGGGGTTTGGTGGCGGTGGATTGGGCCCCGGCGGGCCTGGACCGATGAAGCGGGAGGCGCGATGCGACCGGATGCCGTTTTATTTCTCTACATGCTGGCGCTGCTGGTGGTGCTGGTGACGTTGTGGCTCACGCACTCGGCGCGGCGCCGGAGGTTTTTGTCGGGTCCGGCGGAGGACCGGGTGTTCCGGTGCTCGCGGTGCGCCAGTGTGTACACCGACGATCCGGATGTGGATCTCTCGCGGTGCCCGCAGTGCGGGCTGATGAACGAGAGCTTCGATTTCCGGGCGTGAGGGCGGAGGGCGGAGGCGGTAGGCGGTAGGCGGTAGGCGGTAGGCGGAGGGTGGAGGTCAGGGGGAGGGGTTGCGGTGGATGAGGGCGACGAAGGCGCCATCGACGGCATCGCGGGCGGGGTGGAGGAGGCGGGAGGATTCGAGGCGGAAGCCGGGCTGGGCGGCGAGGACGGATTCGACGAGGAGGAGGTTTTCCTCGGGTTCGACGCTGCAGGTGCTGTAGGCGAGGCGTCCACCGGGGCGGAGGCGCCGGAGACCGGTGGTGAGCAACTGGGCCTGGAGGCGGCGGGCGCGTTCGAGTTCGGCGGCGTTGAGGCGCCAGCGGGCGTCGAGGCGGCGGCGGAGGACACCGGAATTGGTGCAGGGGGCATCGAGGAGGACGGCATCGAACGGGCCGTGGGCCTTGGGATCCTCGGGGGCGGTGGTGGTGACATCGGCGCCGAGGCGTTCGCAGTTTTGGGCGAGGCGGGAGCGGCGGCGTGCGTCGTGTTCGGCGGCGACGATGCGGCCGTCGTTGTCGAGGCACTGGGCGAGGTAGGTGGTTTTGCCGCCGGGTGCGGCGCAGAGGTCGAGGACGGCTTCGCCGGGTTTGGGATTGAGGAGATGGACGGAGAGGAGGGTGGCGGGGTCCTGGATGTAGTACCAGCCATCCTGGAGGCTTTTGAGGCGTTCGAGGGGGGGATGCTGGCGGAGGCGGAAGACGAGGTTCGGGGGTGTCCAGTCGAAGCGGGCGAAGTCGTAGTCCACGTTTTCATTGCGCCAGGCTTCGATGACCTGGGCGGGATCGGCGCGGAGGGTGTTGACGCGGGCGTAGGTGGGGGCGGGGGCGTTGTTCCAGGCGAGGAAGGTTTGGAGCTGGTCCTGGGGGAGATGGGAGCGCCAGCGATTGACGAGCCAGCGGGGGTGGGACCAGCCGAGGGCGGGATCGCGTTCCTTCAGTTGGGCGAGTTCGGCGCGGGTGGGGTCGATTTCGCGGGCGTAGGTCCGGAGGAGGGCATTGACGAAGCCGGTTTGGGGGCCGAGGTCGAGGGTTCGGACGGCTTCGACGGTTTCGTTGACGGCGGCATGGGGGGGGATGCGATCGAGCCAGAAGAGCTGGTAGAGGCCGAGGCGGAGGAGGATCTGGGCGGGGACGGTGGGGCGTTGGCGGACGCTCTTCCGTTCGATGAGCCAGTCGAGGGTGGCACGCCAGCGGAGGGTTCCGTAGCAGAGTTCCTGGACCAGGGCCCGATCGACGGCGGGGAGCCGTACTTCGGCGAGCTGACGGTCCACGAGGGCTTCGAGGAAGGCGCCGGATTCGGCGTGGCGGAGGAGGATGCGGGCGGCAATTTCTCTTGGTTTTTGCGAGACCACGCCGGATGTTCGCCGAGAGTAGGACGACGGGCGAGACAAGTATGAGAGAGGAACTTGAGCGACTGGTGGCGATTGGAAAACTGGAGCGGCGGCACGTGGACCCGCTGCTGGCGTTGCAGGAGGCGGGGTACTGCCTGCATCGGGCGTGGGGGTGCGGTCGGGTGACGGGGCTGGACCCGGTCCTGGGGCGTTTGACGATTGATTTCGCGAACAAGCCCGGGCACGGGATGGATCTGGGATTCGCGGCGGAGTCGCTGCGATCGGTTCCGGCGAACCACATCCTGGTGCGGAAGCTGAACGACACGGGGGTGTTGAAGACCATGGCGGTGACGGATCCCCAGGGGTTGATGCGGATCGTGCTGGAGAGTTTCGACGGGCGGGCGACGGTGGATCAGATCCAGCAGGCGCTCGTCCCGGAGGTGATCAGCGCGGACTGGAAGAAGTGGTGGGAGGGAACCAAGCGGGTGTTGAAGAAGGACGGGCATTTCCAGGTGCCGGTGAAGAAGACCGACCCGGTGATGTTGCTGGCCGAGGCGGTGGGGATGCAGGACCGGTTGGTGGCCGAGGTGCGGGCGGCCCGGGGCTTGAAGGCGCGGGTCGGGGCGGTGCAGGAGATTCTCAAGAGCGCGGAGGACCTGACGGACCGGGAGGCTTTGGGGACCGAGGTGATTCCGCTGCTCAACGTGGAGATTGCGAGTCATCTGAAGACGATGCCGGGCCTGGCCCTCGAGGGGATTCTCGCGCGGGACGATCTGCGGGCGCTGTCGGGTGTGCCGGCTGGGGAGGGCGAGATCGGGACCGGGGAGGTGTGGCAGATCGAACCGCCGCTGCTGGCGGTGCTGGCGGAGGCGACGGCCGGAAAGCATGGGCGGATTCTGGATACCTTCCGGCAGGCGCATCCGGACACATGGATCGAAGCCATCCTCGGGGTGATGAACGAGGCGCCGGCGAAGGTGGTGGGGGAGATGGCGGAGCTGCTGATTCGGGAGGGGCAGTTCGACAAGCTCAAGGACAAGCTGCTGCGGTTGATCAGCCAGCATGCGGCGACCAGCGATCTCCTGCTGTGGGTGGCGCGGGCGCGGTCGGACGCGTACGCGGACATTCTCGGGCCGGAGGTGTTCCGGGCGATGCTGACGGCGATCGAGCGGGACCTGTTTCTCGAGAAGAAGTCGAACAAGCTGCGGGACTACGTGCTGTCGGACCACGAGTTGATCGTGGAACTGATTTCCTCGGCGGACATCGAGGTGATCAAGGATCTGACGCGGGCGCTGCAGTTGTCGCCGAGCTTCGACGACATGGACAAGCGGTCGCTGCTGGCGCGGATTGTGAAGGCCTTTCCGTCGGTGCAGTCGCTCATTTCCTCGGAGCACGTCAAGCAGGAGGTCAATCTGCTGGTCACCTGGGGGAGCCTGGAGCGGCGCAAAGGGGAGTATCACGATCTGGTGGAGAAGCAGATCCCGGCCAATTCGCGCGACATTGCGCTGGCGCGGAGCTACGGGGATCTTCGGGAGAACCACGAGTACAAGGCGGCCAAGGAGGCGCAAAAGGTGCTGATGCGCCGCAAGTCCGAACTCGAGCGGGACCTGGGGCGGGCGCGGGGGACGGACTTCAGTGCGCCGCGTACCGACGTGGTGAGTCCGGGCAGCGTGGTGCGGGTGGTCGAGGAGGGAAAGGACCATCACGAGGAGTTCATCCTGATGGGGGCCTGGGATTTCGACGAGAGCCGCGGGATCATCAGCTATCTCAGTCCCATCGGTCAGAGCCTGCTGAACCGGGCGGTGGGCGACGAAGTGGAGATCGAGTTGGCGGGGGTGATCAGCCGTTACCGGATCGAGGCGATCCGGGAGGCGCCTCCGACGTCCGCGGTACCCGTGGAAACGATCGAGGCCGAGGCCGGCACGGCGCCTGGAGCGGAGCCGGTTGCCGTGGAGAGTTCCGGGACGGGGCCGGCACCGGACGCCGGACCGGGTCCGGGCGAGCCGGTGAAGGAACAGGCCCCGGCGGCGGGAACCTGATGGGCGAAGGGTTCCCGTGCCCGTCGGTGCCTGGCGAGAAGGGGCAGCGGTTGGGGGAATCCCACTTCACATGACATCGATAGCGCCGGAGCAATTGCTGAACCGCCTGCAGTGGCGTTATGCGGTGCGGGTTTTCGAGCCGGGGCGGACGATCCCGGAAGCGACGTGGGAGGCGCTTGAGGAGGCGCTGGTCCTGACGCCGTCGTCGTATGGTCTTCAGCCCTGGCATTTCCTGATCCTGACGGACCGGGGGCTGCGGGAGCGTTTGGTGGGGCATGCGTGGGGGCAGCGGCAGGTGGCGGACTGCTCGCATTTCGTGGTGTTCTGCATCCGGCAGGATCTGGGGGAGGCGGAGATCGACCGGTATTTGAGGCGGATTGGGGAGGTGCGGGGGACGCCGATGGCGAATCTGGCGGGGTTTCGGCAGATGATGGTGGGTTCGCTGGTGGAGGGGCCGGTGAAGGCGGTGATCAACGAATGGGCGACGCGGCAGGTTTATATCGCCTTGGGGAATTTCATGACGGCGGCGGCGATGGTGGGGGTGGACACCTGCCCGATGGAGGGGTTTGAGCCGGGGAAGTTCGACGAGGTTCTGGGATTGGGGGCGCGGGGTCTGGCCAGCGTGGTGTGCTGCGCCGCCGGGTACCGCGGGGAGACGGACCGGCAGGCCGGGCTGCCGAAAGTCCGGTATCCGCGCTCGGAAGTGCTGGAGCGGCGGTAGGGGCGGGAGGGTTCAGCGCTCGTGGTACAGCAGGTAGGGGGCGCGAAGCTGGCGGAAGGAGTCCTCGTGGGCCCGCCAGGAGGCGACGATATCGCGGGCGGAGCGGCCGGCCTGGAGGTCGCGCCGGAGGCGGTCGGAACCGCTGACCTTGTCGAACATGTCCCAGGACTTGCCACGCTTCAGGGCAAGTTGGAAGAGGTCGCGATTGGCGGTGATGCGGACGGCTTCGAGGGCGTGGAAGTTGATGGCCATGAGGGGAGCCGTGGCGGGTTCGGTGAAGCGGACCCGGACTCCGCGGAGTTCGCGGCCGTCCCTGGGGTCGCGGTTGAAGTCCATCTCGATGGGATCGAACACGACTCCGGGGAGGCGGTAGGCGTTGAGGTGGCTGGCGAATCTCTGAGGGTCCAGCCAGGCGGCGCCGATCAGCTTGAAGGAGTCCGCGGTGCCGGTGCCCAGGTTGAGGCCACCGATTTCGCCGAGCATGCCGGTGGCGACGAGATAAAGGGGGGTGTCGCCGGCGGGGACATTGGGGGAGCTGGCGATCCAGCGCAGGCCAGTCTGGGGCCAGGTCATGGACCGGGACCAGCCGCGCATGGAGACGACGAGGAGGTCGCAGCGGTTGGAGATCCAGCGCTGGCCATGGATCATGCGGGCGAGTTCCCCGGGGGTGAGCCCATAGACGTAAGGGATGGGCCACTGGCTGACGAGGGACTTGAACCTGGGTTCGACGCCGGGGCCTTCGACGCGGAGGCCGCCGAGGGGGTTGGGCCGGTCGAGGACCATGAACCCGACCCCGTTGGCGGCGCAGGCCTCCATCGCAAGGCCCATCGAGCTGATGTAGGTGTAACTGCGGCAGCCGGTGTCCTGGATGTCGTACACCAGCACGTCGATGCCCTGAAGCATGCGGGGGGTGGGGCGGCGAACGGGCCCGGGCCCGTAGAGGGAATGGATGGGCAGACCGGTTTCCTCGTGGCGCTGGTCCGGCACTTCGATGCCGGCCCGGGCCTTGCCATGGAAACCGTGTTCGGCGCCGAACAGGGCGACCAGCTGCACCCCAGGCGCACGGCGGAGAACCTTCCAGGTGGGTTCACCAGCGCGGTTCACCCCGGTCGGATTGGAGAGAAGTCCGACCCGCTTTCCCTGCAGGAGAGCGAACCGTTCCGCTTCGAGGACGTCGATGCCGGGCTGGACGGCAGCAGACGCGGCCGTGCCGAGGAGGAGGAGGAGGAGGAGGGCGGAAGGGCGGGGGGGCATGGGTGGGAGCTTCGGCATCATGGGCAACAGCAGGCGGGGTGAGGTAAGGGCACGGCGGGGTTTCGGGCAAGTCCGGGCGGTGGATTCGGGCAGCGGGACTGTCCGGGGGATGAATCCGAAGCCGCGCCCGGGGAATACCGTGAGGGTGAGCAGGCGGTGCGGTGCGGCGTCCGGGCGCCGGCGGTTGGCATCCTGGGATGGCCCTAAACTTCGTGCATATGCACGAAGTTTAGGGCCATTTCAGCCTGTCGGGATCGATTGGATTCGAGGGGTGGGGGGTGCGCGAACGGTGCATTGGCGCGTGGTCAGGAGAGGAGGTGGGGTAGCGGATGCGAGGCGGCGCAGGGATCAGGATCAGGGATAGATAATACGACCGGCAGAGAATTATTGACCGCAGCTGCAAATAATAAGCCGGTCAGATTGAAATTGACCGTGCGGCGTCCGGGCGGGGCGGGTAGCGGAAGCGGCAAATATTGAGACGGGCAGAGTGTTATTGACCCTAGGCAAAGGTGGAGACATTCAGGTTAATTTTGACCTAAGACAAATAACAAGCCGGGCATAGTGACATTGACTCATGACCGGCTGAAGCCGGGACAACGAACGGTGGGGGCGCGAACGGTGCGGTGGGGGCGCGCGTGAGGGTCAGGAGGAGGGTGCCGGGGCCGGGCGGGGCCGGTAGCGGAAGTAGGCGGCGCAGGCGCCTTCGGAGGAGACCATGGTGGCGCCGAGGGGATGTTCCGGGGTGCAACGGGTGCCGAATTCGGGGCAGTCGAAGGGTTTGAGGCGGCCGCGAAGGACTTCGCCGCTGCGGCAGGGCGATTCCGGTTCGACTGGATTGGGATCGAGGTCGAAGCGGAGGGCGGCATCGAAGGCGGCGTAACCGGGGTGCAAGCCGAGGCCGCTGCGGGGGATGATGCCCATGCCGCGCCAGGCGCGATCGACGACCTGAAACACGCGCTGCATCCAGGCTTGGGCGGTCTCGTTGCCCGGTCGGCGGACGACGCGGGCGTAGGGGTTTTCGAGTCCGAAGCGGCCAGCCTCGAGGAGTGTGAGGCAGCGGAGGATGCCTTCGAGGATGTCGAGGGGTTCGAAGCCGGTGACAACGATGGGGAGGCGGTGGCGGGCGGCGATGGGTTCGTACCCGGCGTAGCCCATGACGGCGCAAACGTGACCGGCGGCGAGGAAGCCCTGGATCGAGGCGTCGGGATCCGAGAGCAGCGCCTCCATGGCCGGGGGCACCAGTGCGTGGGAGACGAGCATCGAGAAGTTGGAGAGGCGCCGGTCTGCGGCCTGAAGCACGGCAAGGGCGGTCGCTGGCGCCGTGGTTTCGAATCCCACGCCGAAGAACACCACTTCGCGGTCGGGACAACGGGCGGCGAGGGCGACGGCGTCGAGCGGCGAATAGACCATGCGGACATCGGCCCCTTCCGAGCGGGCGGCGAGCAGGTCGGTGTCGGTGCCCGGAACCCGGAGCATGTCGCCGAAGGAGCAGAGGATCGCCCCGGGCCGGCGCGCGATGGCGATGGCGGCGTCGATGATCGCAACGGGGGTGACGCAGACCGGACAACCGGGGCCGTGGATGAGAGTGACGTCCGGAGGCAGGACTTCGTCGATGCCGTGGCGGACGATGGAATGGGTCTGTCCGCCGCAGACCTCCATGAGGGTCCAGGGGCGGGTGGTCACCCGATGGATTTCGCCTGCGAGACGCCGGGCGAGGTCGGGGTCGCGATATTCCTCGAGGTACTTCACGGGGGAGGTTCCTCCGGGCCGATCAGGGCTTCGAGGGCGCGCCACTGTTCGAGGACGCGGGCGGCTTCGTCCGGGTCGAGGCGGCTGATGGCGACGCCGGCATGGACGATGACGTAGTCGCCGATGACGACCTCGGGAACGCAGGCGAGGCTGATGTCCTTGAGGACGCCTCCGAAGTCGATGCGGCCGGAGCGCCAGAGGGGATCGTCACCCTGGATTTCCACGACACGACCTGGGACGGCGAGGCACATGATTCAGATGGGTTGGGCGAGTGGATCGGGTTGGAAGGCGTCAGCGGACTGACCGAGGGCGAGCCCGACCTCCCCGGGGAGGGTGTCTGCCGCGAGCTGACCGAGGGCGAGCCCGGCTTCGGTGGGGAAGGTGTCTGCCGCGAGCTGACCGAGGGCGAGTCCGCCATCGTTGGGGGGGATGAGGTGGGCCCAGTGGGGTTCGAAGCCGGCCTCGCGCAGGGCGGTGACGGCGGATTCGGTGAGGCGGCGGTTTTGGAAGCAGCCGCCGCCAAGGACGACCACCCTTTCGCCCATGTGACGGGCCACGGCGACGATGGCGTCGGCGAGGCCGCGATGGAACCGGGCGGCGATGCGGCCCGGGGCCATGCCCGCGCGGAGGTCGTCGAGGAGCGCCTGGAGAAGGGGTTCCCAGTCGAGTTCGTTGGCGCCGTCGGGGGCGGCGCGATCGGGCGGCGGCATTTGCAGGGGCATGGGATACCCGAAGTCGTCCGGGCACCCCTCGGCGGCGAACTCGACGGCCATGGCGGCGTCGCCCTCGAAGCGATGGAGGTGGCGCCAGCCGGCGAGGGACGCCACGGCATCGAAGAGGCGTCCGACGCTGGAGGTCCAGGGAGCATGGAGTCCGCGTCGGAGGGCGGAAAGGAGGAGAGCGAGTTCGCGCCTCTCGAAGGCGCGCAGGGTTGGGAGGTTGGCTTGCGCGGTCAGGTCTTCGCCGAATGCGGCGTACAGGAGTCCGAGGGCCGAACGGCGTGGCTCACGAATGGCGGCCTCGGCACCCGGCAGGCGGAAGGGTCGCAACCGGGCGCACCGGCGCCATCCGTGGATCGTGGCGTGGAATGTCTCGCCGCCCCAGACCGTGCCGTCCAGTCCCGCGCCGGTGCCGTCCCAGGCGAACCCCAGGAGCGGCGGGCGCAGGCGGTGTTCGGTCATGACCGCGAGGACATGGGCCTGGTGATGCTGGACCGGCCGGACCGGGAGCCCGAGGCGATGACCGTGCCGGGTGCTGGCGTAGTCGGGATGGGCATCGACGCACACCCCGGCGGGCTGGAGGTGGAACAGGCGGACGAGGTCTCCGACGCAGCGGTCGAAGCCGGCGAGGGCGGCCACGGTGTCGAGATCGCCGAGGTGTTGTCCCAGGATGAACTCCGATCCGTTGGACAGCGCGATGGCGGCCTTTTGGTGACCGCCCAGGGCGATGGTGGCGGGACGCGCGGGCGGGCGTGGAGGGGATGAGGCGTTCGGGCCGGGGGAGCCGGGTTCGGCTGCGGGTGGGAGGACAGGGGATGGCGCGATGGGAGTGGGAGTGGGGACGAATCCGCGGGCACGGCGCAGGACCATTTCGCGTCCGGCCACGACGCGGACCACGGAATCGTCCACGGGGCGGACGATGGGGCGGTTATGGACGAGGAAGGCATCGGCGATGCCGGCGAGCCGTTGCAGGGCTTCGTGGTTGTCGATGCAGAGGGGTTCGTCGCCGGGGTTGCCGCTGGTGGCCACGAGGGGTCCATCGAAACCGGCCAGCAGAAGGTGATGAAGGGGAGAGTAAGGGAGCATGACGCCGAGCCAGGGGCTCCCGGGGGCGACCGAGGGTGCGGTGGTGGGCTGGGAACGGTCGTGGCGATCCGGGCGGCGCCGGACGAGGACGATGGGGGCTTCGGGGCCGGTGAGGCAGGCTGTTTCGACAGGACTGATGTCGCCGTGGCGGAGAAGGGTGGGGAGGTTTGGGAACATCACAGCGAAGGGTTTGGCTTCGCGGCGTTTGCGTTCGCGAAGGTCCTGGACCGCCCGGTGGTTGGTGGCATCGACGAGCAGTTGGAATCCGCCGATGCCCTTGAGGGCGACGATGCGGCCGGCGCGCAGGGATTCGAGGGTGAGGGTTAGGGCCTGGTCGCGGACGGCCAGGGTTCGGCCGCATGGATCCCAGAATTCAAGCTGGGGGCCGCAACGCGGGCAGGCGATGGGTTGGGCATGGAAGCGGCGGTCCCGCGGATCGTCGTACTCGGCCTGGCAATCCGGGCACAGCGGGAACGCGCGCATCGAGGTGCGGGGCCGGTCGTAGGGGAGCGACTCGACGATCGAGTAGCGCGGGCCGCACTGGGTGCAGTTGGTGAAGGGATACCGGTGGCGCCGGTTGCCGGGATCGAAGACGTCGCGGAGACAGTCGGGACAGGTGGCGAGGTCCGGCGGGATACGGACGGGACCGGAATGGGCGGGGGTTGGGTCGCTGTCGCGGATGACGAAGGACGGGTGGCCGCCGGGGGGGTGCCAGGCGGTTTCGAGGTGCCGGATTCGGCTGTGCGGCGGGGTTTCGCGGGGCAGACGTTCGAGGAAGGCGCGGACGGCGGTGGCTGGTCCTTCCACCTCGAGCGTGACGCCGTCGGCGCCGTTGCGAACCCAGCCGGTGAGGTGGTGTTCCGAAGCGAGGCGGTGGACGTAGGGACGGAAGCCGACGCCTTGCACGGTGCCGGTGAGGTGGACGTGGAGCGCGGTGTGCGCTGCGGAGGGAGGGCCGGACGGGGAAGGTTCCGGGGGCAGCGCGCCCAGGGTGGCGTCGCGGGAGTTCGACCCTCCGATGACGGGGGCAGGGGGCATGGGAGGCTAACCGCGGAGGGCGCGGTGTTGTTCAGCCAGGTAGGTGGTCCAGGCATCCATGCCGGCGCCGGTGCGGGCGGACACCTCGAACCGTTGGGCGTGGTGACTGACGCGTTCGAGGTTGGATCGGGCCAGTTGCCGGTCGAACCCGACCGCATCGGCGAGGTCCAGCTTGGTGATCAGGGCGGCCTGGGCGGAATGGAAGAGCGGGGGATACTTGAGCGGCTTGTCTTCGCCCTCGGTGACGGAGAGGAGCACGACGCGGAGGTGCTCGCCAAGGTCGTAGGAAGCGGGACAGACCAGATTGCCGACGTTTTCGATCACCAGCAGGTCGAGGGCGTCGAGATCCATGGAATCGGCGGCGCGGCCGACCATTTCGGCTTCGAGGTGGCACAGGGTGCCGGTTGCGATCTGAACGACGGGAACGGAGGCGGCCCGAAGACGCTGGGCGTCGTGGTCGGTGGCGAGGTCGCCGACAATCGCGCCGACCCGGAGGGCGGGGCGGAGGGCGACGGCGGTTTTCTCGATGAGTTCGGTCTTCCCCGAGCCGGGAGCGGACACGACGTTCAGGACGAGGAGGCGTTTGGCGCGGAAGAAACCACGGTTGCGTTCGGCGAAGCGTTCGTTGCGTTCGAGGAGCGAACGGAGGATGGGGATGTGTCGGGCCGCTTCGGAGGACGGGGTTGGACTGGCGGCATTGCCAGCGACGGTGGGCTCGTGAGGGTGATCGTGGGAATGGGGGTGATCGTGGGAATGGGGGTGATCGTGGGAATGGGGGTGATCGTGGGAATGGGGTGGAGACGGGCCGGTCGCTTCGTGGGCGGGCGATCCGGGGTTCGGGGTGGGAAGGGGAAGGCCGCAGCCGCAGTCCTGGCACATATCACGAGATCTCCAGGGAGGTCAGTTCGAGTTCGAGTCCCCGGCAGAGGCGGCCTCCCAGGGCGCCGCAATGGGGACATTCGGGAAGGAGTTCCTCGGCCGGATCGAACTCGGCACCGCAAGTGTCGCAGGCGTAGCGCGGGGCGACGCGTTCGATGTCGAGGCGCGCCCCTTCGGCGGCGCTTCCCAGGGAGAGGGCTTCGAAGGCGAATTGAAGGGCGTCGGGGACGACCCCACTGAGGTCTCCGACGCGCATGCCGAGGCGGTGAACGCGCCGGGCGCCCTGGGCGGCGGCCTGGGAGAGGGCCAGGTCCAATGCGGTTTTCATGAGGCTTGCCTCATGCATGGGGTTCCTCGTTCCTACGACATCTGCCACGGTTTGCGAGACGGAACTGGGCATGGGTTGGCCGATGCTGTGCGGGAATTGGTGCCTTGCATCGGAGGGCCGGGTGTTGCGGGGGCGGCAGGGGAGGGGAGCCATGGAACGAGGACTCGCGGAGCTCGTCCCTCCGAAGGGTGAAGCGGAGGGGTGGGATGGGAGGGACCGTTGGGTGTACACGCTTCAGCGTGAGCCTCCCAAATCCGCCCCGACACGCTAAAGCGTGCACACCCAACAAAGTCCGACCCAGCTTCTGCCCCCCACATCCCCGTCCTCCCAGCGCATCCCAGTCTTCTGCAGCAGGCCTCGTAATCGTACTCGTACTCGTACTCGTAATCGTACTCGTACTCGTACTCGCCCTGCCCGGTTCGCATGAGGAATGGGAGGTCCGAACACGATCGAACCGATCGGATCAGCCTTGAGGCGACGCTGAAACGGTGTGCCTGCGGGTTCGAGAACCGGGGACGAGTACGAGTACCGCCCTTCGGGCTGAGTACGAGGACCGAGGGGGGGAAATGGTGTGGAGCCATGGATCGAGGACTCGCGGAGCTCGTCCCTCCGAAGGGAAGGGTCTCCGGACGGTGAGGCGGCGGGGCGAATCGGGGATTGCGGGAGCGCGGGGGGCGGGTTGAATCCGGGCATGACGACCATGGCGGCACAACCCCTGGAGGGTCGGGTGGCGTTGGTGACGGGAAGCTCGACGGGGTTGGGACGGGCGATCGCCTTCGGACTGGGGGCGGCCGGGGCGCGGGTGGCGCTGAATTATGCGCGAACCGAGGAACGGGCGGTGACGACGTTGCGCGAGTTCCGGCAGGCGGGGCACATCGGGGAGCTGTTCCGGGCCGATGTCACGGACGCGGCCGAGGTGGAGCGGTTGGTTGCGGAGTGTGGGGAGGTCCTGGGGCCCGTGGATATCCTGGTGGTCAATGCCACCTGCGAGCAGCCGCAGTTGGGGATCGAGGAATACGACTGGGGCTTCTTCCAGCGGATGCTGGATTACTTCGTGAAAAGTCCCGTCCTGCTGGTCCGCGCCTGTCTGCCGCACTGGCGGGAACAGCGCTGGGGGCGCCTGATCCAGATCGGGTCGGAGGTGGTGGCCCGAGGGGTGCCGAGGTTCACGGCGTATGTGGCGGCCAAGGGCGGTCAGAACGGACTTCATCGCAGTCTGGCCACCGAACTCGCCCCGGATGGCATCACGGTGAACATGATCGCCCCGGGCTGGATCCCGGTGGAACGGCATGCCGACGATTCGCCCGAGGCGAAGGCGTCGTATCTCGCCGGGGTGCCGGCCGGCCGTTGGGGAGTGCCGGACGATGTGGCGGCCGCGGCGGTGTTCCTGGCAGGGGACGGGGCCGGGTTTGTCACCGGGCAGACGCTCCATGTGAATGGGGGGGTGACGGTGAGTTGATGGGGAGACGTGAGGCCTGAGGCCTGAGGCCTGAAACCTGAAACCTGAAACCTGAAACCTGAAACCTGAAACCTGAAACCTGAAACCTGAAACCTGAAACCTGAAACCTGAAACCTGAAACCTGAAACCTGAAACCTGAGGCCTGAGGGGGGGGCGCTTTTTGGGGGGATGGGTTCGGGGATCGATGCCGGGGTGGCGGCACGGGGGGGGCGTCTGCGGTCGGGCGCTGGGGGGGGATTGCTTTCCGACGGTTTCGTCCGGCGGAGGGATGCGGGCTGGGGAATTTGCTTAGTTCATGGGGCAGGGGGATGAAGGGACTACGCCGACGGAAGCACGGGAGGCACACCAAGCAGGTTTGCCACCGTACAACGGGGGGCTCCAATTCACTTATCCTGCTGCGACGAGGGATGTTGTAGTCTTCAAGAAAACCGATTGACGGCGTCTTTCGACTTCAGTGGGGGCCGATTCGGCCGAAGTAAGTCGGTGAAGCCGGTCCAGTCGTGGCCAGCTTGAGACCGTCCGCCGCGGACGCGGTTCCGCACGGCTGCCGGAGCAACCAACCACACATAAGTATCCCATGAGACTGAAAACCCAACGTATCCAGAAGAAAGCCCGGGGCGGCTTTACGCTCGTCGAAATGATCGGCGTGCTGGCCATCATCGCCATCCTCGCCTCCCTCCTCATCCCCCGCGTCTTCCAGGCCATCGGGGATTCCAAAATCAGCAACGCCGCCACCACCTGCAACAGCATCAAGGCCGCGGTGAATGAGTACTATGGGAAACATGGCTTGATTGCAGGGCCTGGAGGGACGTCGCTCACATTCACAAACGGCATTTCAGAGGACTGGGACCTGACCACTCTGGTAGCCGAAGGCGTTGCCGAGAAGCCCTTTTCGGTTCGAATTGGGAATGGGCAAATTGGCTCTGCGAATAACGGATCGCGACTCCGTGTAATACAGATTGGTGCAAATGTTGCAACCAATGCCCCAGTTGCCACAGACATGGACGCTGGAACCTATGCCTTGGATGGATCGGATGTGAATCGCGTGATCGGATCGCTAGTCGTTGAAGCGGTCATCGTGGGTGTGGATCACCAAGACGCGAAGTCGCTCAATGATCGCCTTGATGGTCCAACGCTTGGCGAGCCGTTGGTGGATAGTGGTGGAAGTCCTCTTCCGGACCTGAAAGGCCGAGTTAAATACACGACCCCGGATGCGGGCGGCAAGGTCGACGTCCACATTTACCTAGCCCATCGCTGAGTTGCGATGACTGGTTTCTGCATCCGCGGCGAGATGGGACGGGTGTCCGGGAGGGCATCCGTCCCCCGCGGTTGCGGGAGTGAAGGACCACCCGACAGAAACCCCTCGTGGCTGCCGCCCTGCCAATGCCGGCGACGTCTTCGACCGATCTGGGCAACCGCCTGATCGCGTCGGGACTGATCAACGAGACGCAGCTTGATCTCGCGACGCGCGAGCAGCGGCGGAAGGGCCAGCCGTTGTCGAAGGTCCTGGTGGATCTGGGGCTGGTTCCGGCGGAGAAGATTTCCGATTACCTGGCGCAGGCGGCGCAGTCGCGCCGGGTTCATTTTCATCAGATCAAGCTGGATCGCGCGGTCACCGACCTGGTGCCGCGCGATCTGGCGCGCCGGTTCAAGGCGGTCCCGATCGCCCAGTACAACGGGACGCTGACGGTGGCGATGGCGGACCCGTCGAACGTCGTCGCGATCGACCATCTGGGTCAGCTCACGGGGAAGCACATCGACGTCGTCACGGCGACGGAGAGGGACATTCTCAACGCGCTGGACCGGCTCGATGCGGAGGGGGCCAGCATCCAGCAGGCCATCGATCAGATCATCGAGGATCAGGCGCGGGATGCGAAGGCGGTGCCGGTGGCGACGCTGGAGACGGGGGCGACGACCGACGACGAGGCGCCGACGATCCGTTTGGTGAGCCAGATCATCGAGCGGGCGATCGAGATCGGGGCCAGCGACATTCATTTCGAGCCCGAGGAGCGGCTGATGCGGATCCGGGTGCGGATCGACGGCGTGCTGCATCCGGACGTGCTGATTCCGAAGGCGCTGCAGGCGCTGGTGGCGTCGCGCATGAAGATCCTGGCGGACCTGGACGTGTCGGAGACGCGGGTGCCGCAGGACGGGCGGGCGACGGTGACGGTGGGACGGAGGCAGGTGAACCTGCGGGTGTCGAGTCTGCCGACCACGTATGGCGAGAGCATCGTGGCGCGGATTCTGAATCCGGGGACGGGATTGGCGCGGCTCACGCAGCTTGGGTTGCCGCCGGATGCGGCGAAGATCCTGAAGGACGCGATGGATCAGCCGCACGGGGTGGTCATCGTGACCGGGCCGACGGGGAGCGGGAAGACCACGACGCTGTATGCGGTGCTGAACGAGATCAGCTCGACCGAGCTGAGCATTTTCACGTTGGAGGATCCGGTGGAGATCCGGATGGCGGGGGTACGGCAGACGCAGATCAAGGACGACATCGGGCTGACGTTCAGTGCGGGGTTGCGATCGCTGCTGCGACAGGATCCGGACGTGATTCTGGTGGGGGAGACGCGGGATGTGGAGACGGCGCAGTTGATGATCCGGGCGGCGCTGACGGGGCATCTGGTGTTTTCGACGCTGCACACCAACGACGCGCCCGGGGCGATTCCGCGGTTGCTGGACATGGGGGTTGAGCCGTTTCTGCTGCCGGACAGCCTCCTGGCGGTGCTGGCGCAGCGGTTGGTGCGGAAGCTGTGTCCGAAGTGCAAGGAACCGGTGGGCGATCCGGAGCGGGTATTCCAGGAGGTTGGGGTGCCGGTGCCGGAGAAGGGGCCGCTGCAGTTGTGGCGGAACGTGGGGTGCGAGACGTGCAGCGGGACGGGGTTCAAGGGGCGGCAGGGGATCTTCGAACTGATGCAGATCGACCATCGGTTTCACGATCCGATCGTGCGGCGGGCGGGGGCGCATGAATTTGCGCGGCTGGCACGGGAGGGCGGGATGGCGACGATGTTTGAAGACGGCTTAAGAGTGGCGATGGAAGGGACGACAACCATTCAGGAGCTTTTGCGGGTGACCCGCATGGGCGGGCATTGAGGGCGTTGAGACACCATGCAGACCTTCGCGTACCAGGGCATCGACCAGGACGGAAAGACCGTGAACGGGCAGCTTGCGGCGCGGGACGAGGCGAGTCTTGAAGAGCGGCTGCGGGCGATGGGGCTTTGGCTGGTCTCGGCGAAGGCGGAGAAGGGGAAGGACGCGAAGGCCTCGAGCCTGACGCGGTGGGGGATGGGGAGCGGCGGGGGACGACGCGAGCTGATCGATTTCGCGACCCTGATGAGTTTCCAGCTCCGGGTCGGGGTGCCGATGATGCAGTCGCTGGAGATTGCGGCGGCCGACTGTGCGAACCCGCGGTTCAAGGCCACCATTGGGGAACTCAAGCGGCTGGTGGAATCGGGGGAATCGCTGGCGGACGGGATGGCGCGGTTTCCGCGGGTGTTCGCCTCGCAGTTCACGAGTCTGATCCGGGCGGCGGAGAGCAGCGGGACGGTGCCGGAGGCGTTTCTGGAGCTGAAACGGTATCTCGAGTGGCAGGAACAGATCATGGCGGACATCCGCCAGGCGACGATTTATCCGGCCATTGTGTTTGCGGTGGTGTGTTTGTTCGTCCTGGTGCTGTTCACCTTCGTGGTGCCGCAGTTCGTGCAACTGCTGACGGTGGCCAAGGTGGGGTTGCCGCTGATCACGCGGGTGGTGTTTTCGTTGAGCGACGTGGCGAAGGCGACGTGGTGGATCTGGATGGCGGCGTTCATCGTGGTGCCCGTCTCGGTGCAGATTGCGCGGGCGAAGTCGAAGCGGTTCGATCTGGCATTCGACCGGGCGAAGTTCGGGCTGCCGGTGTTCGGGGAATTGAACCACATGCTGGTGATCTCGCGCCTGGCGCACAACCTGGCGGTGCTTTACCGGTCGGGCATCTCGATCGTGAACGCGATCAAGCTGTGCAAGGACCTGGTGGGCAGTTCGCTGGTGGCGGAGGCGCTGGACGACATCGCGCAGCGGGTCGAGGCCGGCGAGGTCATCAGCGACTCGATGCGGCGTCACCCGGTGTTTCCCCAACTGCTCATCCGGATGGTGGCGATGGGGGAACGGAGCGGGAGCCTGGACACCTCGCTGGAGAACGTGGCGAGTTACTACAACGTGCTGATTCCGCGCCGGATCAAGAAGGTGTTCAGCATCATGGAACCGGCGTTGATTCTCTTCTTGGTGGGGGTGGTGGGGACGGTGGCGCTGGCGATTTTCCTTCCGATCATCTCACTCATGGGAGCCTTGAACTGACGTATGAAAACGAGGCGGAACGAGAGGTGGAGCCGGATGAACTCACAGAAGGGCAAGGCCCCGTACAGCGGCACCGTGGGGTGGGGTGAGGGGGTCCGATCGGGGTTGGTGCGGACCCGGGGGTTCACGCTGATCGAACTGATCGGGGTAATGTCGATCCTGACGATCCTGGCGTCGGCGGTGACCTTGAACGTGGTGGCGCAGATGAAGCGGGCGGCGCGGGAGACCGAGGCTCGGAATCTGGAGACCATGCGGGATGCGCTGCGGGACCGGATACTCAGGACGAAGCAGATCGGGACGCCGAACCAGTGGGCCCAGGCCATTGCGGATGAACTGGCAATTCCCCTGGTGCATGCGAACGAGACCCGGCTCGGGTATGCGCGGCGGTTCCTGGTCGATCCCGGACTGCAGATTGGGAACATCATGACGGGTGGCGTGACCCTTCCCTACACGCAGGGGATGCATGGATCGATCGAGCCGGTGAACGGGCGGGTGATGCTGATCTCGACGTTGGGTGCGCCGCTTCCGGGGGCGACCAACCAGGCGGCGTTCAATGCGGCGTGGAACTCGGTGGAGGGCCAGGTCCCGGCGGGGTGGACCAACTGGACGGGGCTGGGGGAGGACCTGTGGATCCAGCGGATGGATCTGCGCAGTCTCTTTCGGCGGGTGGTGTTCAACAACATGGACCCGGACAATGTCGCGCCGTTCGCGGTGGCCGGGGCGCCGACCTTCCTGATTCAGGGGAATCCGACGGCCCAGACCATGGTCCGGATTCCGGCGGGACAGCGGCACGAGGCGTGGTTTCTGGAGACCAGCGGCATCCGGCTGCATTTCGCCGACGAGACCCTGCAGGCGCAGGAGTATGTCCGGGAGGACATCAGTTATGTCTTCGAGAACGGGCGGTGGAGCCGATATCTCAACTATGGGAAGCGGCCGCCGCTGTCGGGGTTCGGATTGCTGGCGGAGAATTTCCGGCAGTCGCCGATGCCGCCGAACTCGAAGTTCGGGGCCAATGCCCAGGCGGTGGTGGAGGAGGTGTTCACGTATCTGTACACCTACGGGTTCTGGGCGACGGGCGAGCCTCCGTACAGCGTGCCGTTCGACAATGGCGGGAGCACCAGTGACCAGCAGGTGCCGGCGTACCAGGCGCTTCTGGGGGCGCAGTCCCGGCTCGATTGGATTTCGGGCAATCTCATCAACTGAAGTTCCGGACGTGCAACGAACCATGAGCATCGGGAACGCGGCGGCAGCGGGAGGATCGGGTCGGGGTTGGCTGGAGACCCAGCAGGATCGGAGCGTGCATCGGAGTCGGAGGGAGGCGGCGTTTTCGCTGATCGAGATGATCGGCCTGATGGCGGTGCTCACCATACTGAGCCTGGCGCTGGTGCCGGCCCTGATCCGCGGGTATGACCGGCTGGCCCGGGACCGGGAGGATCGGGCACTGGAGACGCTATCGGAAGGATTGCGGACGCATGTGCTGCGATTCCAGGAGGTGCCGCATCCGACCAACTTCCCGGGGCTCCTCGCGGTGGCTGTCGGGTGGCGGGAGGGGGCGGTATTGACCAACAGCCGGGGGCAGGCGAGGCGGTTCCTGGTGGATCCGGCGGTGACCAACACCCTGCCGATTCCCTTCACCCAGACCCAGATGGGGGTGGCGGCGGACATCGAGCCCGCGCTGGGCATCATCCTGATGTCGAGCGTCGGCGAACCGCTGCCGGCGGGCATCCTGACCGGCCTTGCCTCGAGCACGGCGGCGTTCTCGAACATCTGGAATGCGCCTGAGGGATCCATCCCGGCGGGGTGGGTCTGGTCCGGGCGCGGCGAGGACTTGAGGATACGGCGGCTGGCGCTGGACAACCTCTTCGTACCATTGGTGCTGAACTATGGAACCATCCTGGTGGCGGGGACGAATCAGGGGCGGTTCACCATCGGCAACTCGACGACCAACATCCTGCCAACCACGCCATCGTTTTCGGCCAGTTACATCAAGGGAACCGTTCTTGGACTGCACCATCATGCGGGGACGGTGAACACACTTCAGGTCCGCGAGGTGCTTCAGCATCCGGTGTCGTTCGCGTACGAGGGGGATGCCTGGCGGGGTCAGTTGTTTCTCGGGCGCGGACTCCGGTTGACTTCGGGGCTGGATCTCCAGGCGGCGCACGACGTGTTTGTGGCGTCTCCGCTGAACGTGAATGCCAAGGGAAATCCGCAGGCCACACCGGTGATCGTGGTCAACACGCTGAGCAATTACATGAAGAACTTCGTCGCCTGGCGGGACGCCGGCTATCCCGCCAAGCATGCCACCCGAACCGCGGTCTCCGACTCCCAGACCGCCATGAAGACTGCCTCGGTCAATCTGCTCCACAAGCCCGAGGCCCCCGGCCCGTAACGGCAGCCTGTCCCGTCCGCGCATGCTCACCCTCCGCATCCCAGCCCTTCCCAAGCCGGAACCGGCTCCACCTCAGGAGCCGGCCTCCGTGCCGACGCTTGAACCCTCGCGCCCGACGCTGTCGGCCCCGAAGTTTGGTCGAGGTTTGACCACGCTCAGCCTGAGCTGGATGCATGGGCGGATCGAGGCGGTGGCGGTGCAGCGTGGGGAGCCGACGGGGACGTGGGAGAAGAGCGGGGTCGGGGATGATCCGGCGCAGTTTGGGGAGTGGGTGAAGGAGGCGGCGGCGCGGACGGGGTATCGTGGGGGGACGGTCACGCTTCTTTTGGCGCATCCGCGGCTGACGCATCAGCTCATCGAGGTGCCGCCGGCGCGGGGATCGGCGTTGCGGGGGTTGGTGGAGCGGCAGGTGGAGAAGTCGAAGGTTTTCGAAGGGGCACCGGCCTGGGCGTATCAGCCCGCCCTGCCGACGAAGAATTCGCAGAGCGTGCTGGTGCATCTGTTTCCGCGGGATCTGCTGGACCGGTTGGTCAGCGAGACGCAGCGGGCGGGACTTCACCTGGTGGGGGTCACGCCGAGCACCGCGGTGCTGCACGCGCAGATCGGGCGTCTGCCGCTGAAGCAGGACGAGGTGGCCCTGGTGGCGGGCGACGCCGGGGGCATGACCTCGGTGGTCGTCGGGCGTGCCGACGGGCAGCTCCTCATGGCCCGCTCCCTGGATGGAACGCGGACGCGGGACAAAGGGGGAGTGGCGGTGGACATGAGCCGGACGCTGTTGTTCGTCTCGCAGCAATTCGGGGTGAATGTCGCGGGGGTCTGGTGGTTTGGTCCGGGGACGTCGGAGCGGCTGGCAGAGCTGAATGGCCAGCTTCCTGTCGCGGTGCAGGCGAGTCCGGAGGAGCACCGGCCGGTGTATTGGGCGGAGGAATCGGCGCGACTGGGGCCGGCGCAGTCTCCCAACCTGATCAGCGCCGAGGTGCGACGGGCGCCGCAGCAACGGGCCGCGCTGCGGGTGACGGCGCTGGTGGCGCTCCTGCTGGCGGCCGGGGCGCTGGCCACGGCGGCATTTTGTGAAGTGCTGGTCCGGACGGAGCGGGCGGCCATGCGGGATCTCGAGCTTCGGCAGGCCCAACTGCAATCGCAGCACCGGGAGCTGCAGCGGACGCACCAGAAGCTGGAGCGGCGGTCCCAGTGGGCGCAGGCCGTGCTGGACGGCCGGCCGGCACCCGTGCCGGTGTGGTTTCTGGCCTATCTCTCCGAGGCGGTGCCGACGGAGCTGGTGGTGACGAATCTCCATCTGCGCCAAGAGGGCGCCCGATGGCAACTGCAGTTGGCGGGGGGCATGCCATCGGCCACCAATGCGGCCCAGGCGATGATTGCCGGCGAGCGGATTGCGGAAATGACCGAGCGGCTTCGTTCGGGGCCTTTCCAGGTGAGTCTGACCGCGGGAGCACCCGATCCGGTGGAAGCGTCCGAACCGGCCCGGCCGAAATCCGCCATTGAGATGATCGCCGTCTGGGCGGCCCGACCGGCGCCGGGCGCCACGGGGCCCACTGCGCCGCCCGGGGCCCAGTTCAATCTCCAGGGAGTCCTCCAATGAAATCCAACCCGAACCCGCGGAGATCGAGTCGCACGCGCACCCGCGTGCTGGCAGTCCTCGAACGGGTGGGACTGCTTGGCGTGGTGGGGGGAGCCCTGTGGCTGTCCTGGTGGAGCGTCGGGCGGGTGTCCCGGGTGCAGCAGGAATCGGCGGCGCTCACCCAGACCGCGTCACGTCTCTCCACGGAGATCGAACTGATGCAGGCGGGGCAGGGTCCCGGGCGCCTGGAGGAGATTGCCCGCCGGTTGGCGGATGCGCAGGACGGTCTGTTCGGAGGCGGCCAGGCGGTGGCGGAATGGCATGACGGACTGAGAAGCGATGCGGTTCCGCTGGCCCTGGAGCCGGCGATCGCCTTTGTGGGAACGCGCACCAACAGCGTCGGGGGCCAGTCGCTCGCGGTGCTGCAGGCGACGGTCGAGGTCGAGCCAGCGTACGGCATCGAGGCGGCCCGGCCGGTGTACCGGCGGGTGGTGGATTTCGTGCAGAATCTGACTTCGGCGACCCAGCGGGTGGATCTTGTTGAACTGAGGGTCCGGGGCGGATCGAACTCGGTGGCCATGGCCTCGGTCACGGTGGATCTCTGGGCGGGGACCTTCGAGGAGGATGACGCACCATGAAGCTTCTTCGCAATCCGGTGGTGGTGGGGATTCTTGCCACGGGCGCCCTGGCGTTTGTGGTCTGGAACATCGCGGGACCGATGATGAAGAAATCGCGCCCCTCCCGCGGCCCGGCCAAGACAGCCAAAGTCACTCCTGCGAAACCTGCCGCGAGTGCGGCGAAGGCTGCGAAGCCACCGTCTCAAGCCGCCGGGAACCGCGGTTCGGGGACGGGCGCTCCTGTCCGGGCGGAGGACGTGGCTGTGCGGCCGATGGACCTGGCGGCGATCCAGGCGCGGATCCGGGAATGGATCGAGGCGCCGCAGCGGGATCCCTTCGAGCGTCAGACCGCGGTCCGGGCACGCGTGGAGGGACCGAAGGCCGCGGATGTCCTGGCGTTGCGGGCGATCTGGCGGCAGACGGGCGGGCAGTTTGCGGTAATCAACAACGCGGTCCTGCGGGAGGGCGATCCGGTGGCCGGTTACACGCTGGAACGGATCGAGGGCGACGGCGTCTGGGTGAGCGGAACCAACGGACTGGAACGGGTGGAGTTTTCGCTGGTCCCGTCCAGACGTCCCGCGGCGCCGGGCCGGAGTTCGAATCCTTCCCCCGGCGGGACAAGGGCGAGTCATCACGCCGCGCGGACGCCGTAGGCAGGCGAACCTTTCGTCGCACCCCGACATGCGAGCCCGGGTGGAATACTCGTCCCAGTCTTGGTCTTGGTCTTGGTCTTGGTCTTGGTCTTGGTCTTGGTCTTGGTCTTGGTCTTGGTCTTGCTCTTAATCTTGCTCTTAATCTTGCTCTTAATCTTGCTCTTAATCTTGCTCTTAATCTTGCTCTCAATCTTCCCCACTCTCGAACGAGCGCCTGTCGCCGCTGGGTGGGGCGAGGAGTGGCGGGAAGTTCGGGGGGGAGATTAAGATTAAGATTAAGATTAAGAGTAAGATTAAGACCAGGAAGGAGACCAAGGTTGGGATCGGGAATGAGAGGGTTGCGGAAGGGGTACGACGCCGAGCGATGCCAACAAAGAACCAAGGGAATACGGAAGGGACTGGAGTTGATTGCGAAACGCGCCGATGAGGAATCCATGAGGGCCTGCCCTTCGCCCATGAAGCTCATTCGATTTGATGCATCGCGACGTTGTGAGGCGGTTCGATCCGTCCTCGCGGTCGTGCGCCTGGGTGTCTGGCTCGCAGCGGCCCATGGAGTCGCGGTGTCGGCGTCCGTCTCCAACTGGCGTCCGCCATCCCAGACCGGACCGTCCACCTCCCGGGTGCAGCCCGCGAAGGGGGCGGTGGCGCTGGCGCAACCGGTCGAACGGCCTGCCGCGACCGTCCCGCTCCCGCAGCCGCGCCCGGTCGAGACGGTGATCAACGCGGTGGAAGTGACTGACGAGTCCGGGGATTGGGAGGGGGCCGGGTCGCCATTGATCATTCTACCCGCGGATGCGGAGACGCCGGAGCCGGTGACGCGGCAGTCGGGGGGGAGGGCGTTGTATTCGTTCAGCGCGACAGAGCTCGACCTGAAGGCCGCCCTGGCGATGTTCGCGCGGGCCAACGGGCTGAACATCGTGCCCGACCGCGACGTGTCGGGACCGGTCACGGTGGAACTGCGTGACCTGCCGTTGGAACGTGTGATGCAGGCGCTTCTCGAGGCTTACGATTACGTGTGGATGGAGGACGACGGACTCATCCGGGTGCGGGCGCGTCAGACGCAGGAGTACTGGATCGACTATCTGCGGTTGTCGCGGTCCGGCATGGGGGTGAGTTCCGCGAACCTCGCTTCGGGAATGGGCGGGGGTGGAGGCGGGGGCGGGGGCGGGGGCGGGGGTGGCGGAGGAGGGAGTGGCGGATCGTCCGTCAATCTGACCGCCGACAACGCCATCAACTTCTGGACCGAACTGAGGGAGGAACTGTCCCGGCTGCTGACCCCCGACGGGCGCGACACGATGGCGATCAACATGACGGCGGGGATCATCCAGATCACCGACCGTCCTTCGGCGTTGAAGCGGGTGAACCGGTATCTCGAGAGCCTGTCGGGTTCGGTGGCGCGGCAGGTCGAGATCCATGCCCGGATTTTCGATGTCACGCTGCGGGACCAGTTCCAGTTCGGCATCAACTGGCAGCACGCGGCCGAGGCATTCGGGGGTGTGGCCACGATGGGCGGATCGTCGATCGTGACGGCGCCGGTCGGCGGTGTGCCGATGAAGAACGGTTCGTTCAACTTCCTGTTTCAGGGCAACGACACCACGGTGCTGCTCGACGCCCTGCAGGAGCAGGGAACGGTCAATGTGGTGTCGCAGCCGCGGATCCGGGTGGTGAACAACCAGACGGCGATGATCAAGGTGGGGACGGAGACGCCGTTCTTCACGAGCCGGACGACCTTCCTTCCCGGGAACACCGCGGGCAGCACGACGCAGCTTCAGGAGGATGCCGTCTCGACGATCACGATCGGAACGATCCTGGCCATCACGCCGCAGATCTCGAGCAACGACTGGGTGACACTCGATATTGCGCCGGTGCTGACCAGCCTGGTGGAGACACGAACGTCGCCGAGCGAGACCACGACCGCTCCCGTGCTCGATATCAAGCAGGCCTCGACGCTGGTCCGGGTGCGGAACGGGGCGACGGTGATCATCGGAGGGCTGATGCAGGACGAGCATGCCCGGACGGTGCGGAAGGTGCCGGTGGTGGGTGACATTCCGCTGCTGGGTCATCTGTTCCGGGGCCGGGTGGAATCGACTTCCAAGAAGGAACTGGTGATCTCGATCACCCCTGTGATCGTTGACTGATTCTTTCCAGACGCCGGCGGATGCGTCGGTCCGAGTGAACACGAGCGATCCAACGACGGAGGCGGCGGGGCAGCACGATGCTCCAATCGCACCTCCGCTACAACAAGGTGGCCCCCCGCCTTCATGGGCGCTCGTGTTCACCCGGGCCGATGCGGCGATCCTCCGGCGGGCGGTTCCTGAAACCCGTTTGCGAGTGTGAATGCCATCGATGCGGTGATGGTGGCCGCCCTGGTTCTGGCGGGGTACGGAGGCTATCAGCGCGGTCTGGGCGCAATGCTCTGGCCCGCCATGAGGTGGCTGACGATTCCGCTGGCCGGGGCGCTGCTGTGTGTGCCGCTTGGCGGGCCGCTCGGGCAGACTCTTGGACTCTCAGCGGGTGCGGCCCACTGGTTTGCCTATGTCGCCGTGGCCGCTGCGGTGCTGCTTGCGGTGAGCCTGCTGGAGCGGCGGGTGGCGGACCGGGTTTCCGCCACGGCGCCGTGGGGCGAGGGGGATGCGGTTCTTGGGGCCGCAGCCGGAGTGCTGGGCGGGGTCGGATTGATCTTCATGACGCTGGCGCTGCTGAACCCGGCGCCGGCCGGATTGGTGGACTGGCAACCGCAGGAGATGGCCGGGGACGAGGCAGTGTCGGCGCTGTTCGGTGCCATTGCCGGCACGCTGCGCCGGCTGGTGCTCGAGGAATCGTGGGTGGGAGAGATGGTGCGGACGCATGTGTCCGGGGGACTGGTGCCGGCGACGGCGCCATGAATCCGGGAGGGGTGGGGGCGATTGCCGCAGGTTTCGGAGGGGCCGGGTTCCATGAGGCCGCAAGGGTGTGGAGCGTTGGGACGAGGACTCGCGGAGCTCGTCCCTCCGGCGTGAGGCAAAGGGGTGAAATCGGAGGGACCGTTGGGTGTACACGCTTCAGCGTGAGCCTCCCAAATCCGCCCCGACACGCCAAAGCGTGCACACCCAACAGAGGCCGACCCAGCCTCTGCCCCCCCACCTCCCCGCCCTGCCAGCGCACCTCAGCCTTTTTGCAGCAGAACCTCGTAATCGTAATCGTAATCGTACTCGTAATCGTAATCGTAATCGTACTCGTAATCGCCCCCCCAATTCCCATGCGGCATGGGAGGTCCGAACACGATCAAACCCATCGGGCCAGCCATGAGGCGACGCTGAAGCGGTGTGCCTGCGAGTCGAGGACGATGACGAGTACGAGTACCGCCCTTCGGGCTGAGTACGAGTCCCGGGGAGGGGGAAAAGGTGTGGTGCGATGGGATTGAGGACTCGCGGAGCTCGTCCATCCGATCCGCTGCCTTCTTACCCGCCACTCCGGGATGCACCGGTGGAGGTGTGGACGCTGAGACGGGCTTGACAGATCGGGTCGGGGGCCATTCGATGGATCGTCCACTTGGGTTGCCATGTCAGCGATGCGTCCAGACAGGAGAGGGCTTCGATCAGGATCTCGAGGCGGGGTCTTTCGGAGCCGGCCGGGTGACAGGGGAGGGTTCACGCTGGTTGAACTGCTGGTGGTGATCGCGGTGATCGCGATCCTGGCCAGTCTGCTGCTTCCGGCGCTCGGGCGGGCGAAGGACCGCGCCAGGGAAGCCGTCTGTCTCGGGCATGTCCGGCAGGTGAGTCTGGCGATGATCGTGGAGATGACCGGGGTCGAGGGGCGATGGTTGGAGGAGCCGTTTCTGGCGCACTGGCTGGTGCGCGATTTCGGGGTGCCGGGCAGGGCCTGGATTTGTCCCGGAGCGCCGGTCCGTCCCGGGCGGCTGCCCTGGGCGGCAAACGCTCCGGAGAACGCCTTTATGCCGGGGGCGGTGGACCGTGCCTGGACCCACCCGAGGTGGGTGAGAAGCCTGCGCCTCCGATGGCAGGACAAGGCGTGGTCCGAGGAATCCCTGTTCCCCGGGGATGCACCGGAGGACCGGGCGGGCAGTTATGCCATCAATGCGTGGTTCGCCTGGGAGGCATGGAACGACGTGCCGAACCGGATCGTGCCCGAGGCGTTTCAGCGCGAGTCCGATGTCGTCGAGCCGAGCCGGACGCCGATGGTGGGGGATGGGCAGTATCATATCGCCTGGGGGCGGGCGACTGACACGCCGCCGCGGGATCTTCACGGTTACGGCGGCTTTCGAGGCCCCGGCCCGAACATCCACACCTATTGCCTCGCCCGTCACGGGAGCCGCAGCTTCCCGATCCCGCAGATCGCGCCATCCGGACGGCCCCTGATGGGGGCGGTCAACATGGCCATGGCGGACGGCCATGCCCGACGAGTGGCGCTGGACGATCTCTGGCAGTTGTCCTGGCACCGCAACTATGTGGCGCCGGTCCGTCGTCCGGGGCTTCCCTGAGCCGCAGCCATGCAGTCAGGTGGGGAGGACGGTGCGCGGGTCGTGGTGCGGCAACTGGAGGGCGGCGGCGACGGCGGGGTGGGTGACATGGCCGGCGACGATGTTGAGACCGGACCAGAGGGCGGGATTCTTTTCGAGGGCGGCGGGGAGACCGGCATCGGCGAGAAGCTGGAGGTAGGGAAAGGTGACGTTGGCGAGGGCCTGGGTGGCGGTGCGGGCGTAGGCGCCGGGCATGTTGGCGACGCAGTAGTGGCTGACGCCTTCCTCGACATAGACGGGATCATCGTGGGTGGTGGGCCGGGAGGTTTCGGCGCAGCCGCCCTGATCGATGGCGATGTCCACCAGCACGCTGCCGGGACGCATGCGGCGGAGCATGTCCCGGCGGATGAGCCGGGGGGCGCGGGCGCCGGGGACGAGGACGGCGGCGATGAGGAGATCCACGGAGGGAAGGAGGTCCAGGAGGTGGGCTTCGTTCGAGTAGAGGGTGTGGGCGGTGTGGAGGGTGATGTCGAGGAAGCGCATCCGTTCGAGATCGACTTCGAGGATGGTGACATCCGCGCCGACCCCGGTGGCCATGCGGGCGGCATTGATGCCGGAGGTGCCGCCGCCGAGGACCACGACGCGGCCGGGAAGGACGCCGGGAACCCCGCCGAGCAGGACGCCGCTGCCGCCCTGGTGTTTGGCGAGGAGATAACCTCCGACCACCACGCTCATGCGGCCGGCGATCTCGCTCATGGGTTCGAGGAGCGGGAGCCGCCGGTTGACCTCGATCGTCTCGTAGGCGATGGCGGTGACGCCGGATTGCTGGAGCGCCTCGGTGCAGGGCCGGTTGGCGGCGAGGTGGAGGTAGGTGAAGAGGATCTGGCCGCGACGGAGCAGGGGATACTCGGAGGGGAGGGGTTCCTTGACCTTGATGACGAGGTCGGCGTCTTCGAAGACAACGCGGTGTTCAGGGACGAGTTGGGCGCCGGCCTCGGCGTAATCGGCGTCCGGGTAGCCCGAACCGCGGCCGGCGTCGCGTTCGACCAGGACCTGGTGTCCGCGCTGGACCAGTTGGTAGGCGGCGGAGGGGACGAGGGCGACGCGGTGTTCCTGGTCCTTGAGTTCGCGGGGGACGCCGATGATCACGGGCGATTGATGGCAGAGAGGGACCGGGGCGGGAAGGCGTTAGGTGCCATGGGAGGAGGACTCGCGGAGCTCGTCCCTCCGGGGGGTGAAGCGGGGGGGGTGAAATGGGACGTGGACTCGCGGAGCTCGTCCCTCCGAAGGGGGGGCCAGGGGGTTCAGGCCAGCTCGACGAAGGTGTGGCGCGGGCGGTCGCCATCGAGGTGCAGGCGGCAGATCGAGGGGGGCAGGCCGAAGCGCGGGGCGCCGGCGGAACCGGGATTCACGTAGAGGATGCCTTCGAGGGTTTCGGCGAAGGGCCGGTGGGTGTGGCCGAAGACCACCACCGTCGGGCGGACGAGTTGAAGGCGGAGGCGAAAGGAGGGGGAGGGGTGGTGGGGTGAGACGATATGCTCCACCAGGATCCGATGGGGGCCGATTTCGACGGACTCGAAGTCCGGCCAGCCGGCGTGGCTGTCCGTATTGCCGTGGACCACGGTGACCGGGGCGAGGCGGGCCAGTTCGGCGATGAGGCTGGGCGGCCCGACATCTCCGGCGTGGAGGATGCGATCGACGCCGGCGAGAGCCCGGAGGGCCGCGGGGGGGAGGCGTCCGTGGGTATCGGAGATGAGGCCGAGGGTCATGGGTGGCGATGCCCGGCGCTTACCTCCTTACTGGATGGATACCGCTCAGGCGGCGCCCGCGGCGGCGAGATGGGGAGTGGTGGTGGCGGCCGGGAGGGAGGCCGGCACGGCGGCTCGGACCTGCTGGACGACGGCCTCGGCGGTGAGCCCGTGGCGCTGGCGGAGGTAGTCCACGCTGCTGGCGTGTTCGACGAACTGGTCGGGCCAGCCGAGGCGCACCACCGGGGTGGCGATGCGGCGTTCGTTGAGGCATTCGATGACGGCGCTGCCGTAGCCGCCGGCGATGACGTGGTCTTCGAGGGTGACGACGACATCGGACGAGCGGGCGAAGAACTCGTGGACGGCGGCGTCGAGGGGTTTGGCGAAGCGTGGATTGATGAGGGCGCAGTCCCAGCCTTCGCGTTCGAGGGCGGCCATGGCGTCGCGGGCGATGCGGCCCATGTTGCCGAGGGCGAAGAAGGCGGCCTTGCGGGAGCCGGCATTGCGGAAGTGCTGCAGGACCTCGGCCTTGCCGATTTCGATGACGGCGGGGCGTTCCTTGACGGGGACCCCTTCGGCGGGACCGCGGGGATAGCGGATGGCGACGGGGTGGGGCTGAAGGGTGGCGGTGAACATCATGTCCTGGAGTTCATCCTCATCCTTGGGGGCCATCAGGACGATGTTGGGCAGGCAGCGGAGGTAGGCGATGTCGAACAGGCCGTGATGGGTGGGGCCGTCGTTGGCGCTGAGGCCGGCGCGGTCCATGCAGAAGATCACCGGGAGATCCTGGAGACAGACATCGTGGTGGATGCAGTCGTAGGCGCGCTGGAGGAAGGTCGAATAGATGGCGACCACGGGATGGAAGCCCATGGTGGCCATGCCGGCGGCGAAGATGACGGCGTGTTCCTCGGCGATGCCGACGTCGTAGAATTGATTGGGGAGGGCCTGATCGAGGACCTTGAGGGAGGTGCCGCTGGGCATGGCGGCGGTGATGCCGACCACGTTTTTGTTCTGGTGACAGAGCTTGACCATGGTCTGGCCGAAGATCTCCTGCCAGGCGGGCGGGCTGCCGGGTTTGGGCGAGACGACGGCGCCGGTTTCGGCGCAGTAGGGTCCGAGGCCATGGAACTTCTCGGGGTGCTGGAGGGCGGCATCGAAGCCCTTGCCCTTCTTGGTGAGGACATGGATGACGACGGGGCCATCGAAGGTTTTGGCGAATTCGAGGACACCGACGAGGGTGGGGAGGTCGTGGCCATCGAAGGGCCCGAGGTAACGGAGACCGAATTCCTCGAAGATGAGGCTGCTGCCGTAGCCGCCGCGGCCGTCGGTGCCGGGGCCTTCGTGGGTCCGTTCGAGGGACATGTCGGCGACGACGCCCTTGAGGGCCTCCTCGGCCTTCTGGCCGAGGCGGACGGCGAGATCGCCCTTGGGGAGTTTCTTGAGCCAGTGGGCGAAATCGCGCTGGAGCTGGTTGTAGCGCGGGTTGGTGGTGAGGCGGTTGAGGTAGCCGGAGATGGCACCGACGTTCTTGGCGATGGACCACTCGTTGTCGTTGAGGATGCCGATGAAGCGCTTGGTGGTGTGGGCGATGTTGTTGAGGGCCTCGAACGAGATGCCGTTGGTGAGGGCGGCGTCGCCGAAGATGCAGACCACATGTTCGTCGCCCTTCCGCTGATCGCGGGCGGCGCACATGCCGAGGGCGGCGGAGAGGGCGGTGCCGGCATGGCCGGCGCCGTAGCAGTCGTGGTCGCTTTCGGAGCGGAGGGCGAAGCCGTTGAGGCCGTCGGTGGTGCGGATGGTGTGAAAGCGATTCTTGCGGCCGGTCAGGAGTTTGTGGACATAGACCTGATGACTGACATCCCAGACGAACTTGTCCTTGGGGGTGCTGAAGACGCGGTGCAGGGCGATGGTGAGTTCGACGACGCCGAGGTTGGGGCCGAGATGGCCGCCGTGCTTGGCCAGTTTGGTGATGAGTTCGTGGCGCACCTCGGTGGCGAGCTGGGCGCTCTGCTCGAGGGTGAGCTTCTTGAGGTGGTCAGGGTGATCGACCATGTCGAGGTAGCGGCTCATCGTCAGGGGCTTGGCGGGGGTGCGGGTTTTGGATTGCACGAGGCTGGAGTGGGTTGGGAAGGGGGCGAGGCGTCCGGGGGGCGGGTTCAGGAATCAATCGCCGGGTTCGTCGTCTTCGTCCGCGGAATCTCCGACGGGGTCGGGACCGGGGTTGGAGGGTTGGAGTTCGAGGATGCGCTGTTCGGCGGCGGCGAGTTTCTCCTCGCACAACCGGGCCAGCCGGGTGCCTTCCTCGTAGCGGGCGAGGAGTTGTTCGAGCGGCAGTTCGCCGCCTTCCATGGCCTCGACGATGGATTCCAGTTTGCCGAGGGCGTCCTCGAAGGAGGGTTCGGTTGCCTTGGAGGTCTTGGACATGGAAGCGGTGGGGCGGGGGCTGGGGGCCGGGTGTCCGCGTGTATCGGGGACGCCCGGCCCATCTGGGAGGCAGCGCGTCAGGCTTTCCAGATCATGTCGGCGACGGTCTGACCGGCCGGGATGAAGGGAAGGACGTGCTCGGTGTAGGGGGTGATGATGTCGAGGACGTAGGGGGTCTTGGCGGCCAGCATCCGTTCGAGGGCGGGGCGAAGGTCCTTGCGGTACACGACGCGTTCGCAGGGGACATTGAAGCTGTTGCAGACCTTGACGTAGTCGGGGTAGATGGCCTGGCGATCCCTGGGATTGCCGAGGTAGGTGTGTCCCCGGTTGCCGCCGTAGAAGTTGTCCTCCCACTGGACGACCATGCCGAGGTGCTGATTGTTCAGGATCATGGCCTTGGCGGCGATGTTCTCGATGTTGGCGGTGGCGAGTTCCTGAATGTTCATGAGGAACGAGCCATCGCCGTCGATGTCGATGACTTCGCGGTCCGGGTGGGCGACCTTGACGCCGAGGGCGGCGGGATAGCCATAGCCCATGGAGCCGAGGCCGGCGGAGCTGATGAACTGGCGGGGGAACTTGTATTTGTACCATTGGGCGGCCCACATCTGGTGCTGGCCGACGCCGGTGGTGATGAAGGCCTCGCCGCGGGTGAGGCGGTGGAGTTCCTCGATGGCCATCTGGGGGAGGATGTACTCGTTGCCGCCGCGGGCGAAGGGTTTGATGTGGTCGGAGTCGATGAACTCGGCCTTGGTGGTGTACTGGAAGGGGGCGCGCTCCTTCCACTCGGCGATCCGGGCGTGCCAGGCGTCGTATTGGCGCCGGATGCCTCCCCGTTTGGAAAGGAGGGCGTTGAGGCGCTTGAGGGTGTCGCGGAGGTCGCCGTGGACGGTCAGGTTGGCACGCCGGTTCTTGTTGTGCTCGGAGGCGTCGATGTCCACGTGGACGATGGTGGCGCCCTTGGCGAACTCGGTGAACTTGCCGGTGACGCGGTCATCGAACCGGACGCCGAAGGCGAGGAGGAGATCGGCGCCGTCCTTGAGTTTGACCATCGGATCGGCGGGCGACTTGCGGTGGGCGAACTCGCCGCTGACGGCCCAATTGGCGAAGGCGGCCCCGTGCATGCCGAGCCAGCGGAGGGAGAGGGGATGTTCCTCCGGGAACCCGCCGATGCCCATGATGGTGGTGGTGACCGGGATGCCCGCCGTTTCGGCGAACTTCTTCAATTCCGCGGCGGCTCCGGAGGTGATGATGCCGCCGCCGGTGTAGAGGACGGGGCGTTCGCATTTTTCGAGAAGGCCGATGATCTCGTTGAGTTCGAGGTCGCCGGCGTAGATCTCGGGATTGTAGCCGCGGAGCCGTTTCCGGACATCGTCGAGGGTGGGCCAGACGGGCTGGGTGCGGGCCTGCTGGACGTTCTTGGGGACATCGATCACCACGGGGCCGGGGCGACCGGACTGGGCGATGTAGAAGGCCTCCTTGACGATGGCCGGGATGTCGTTGACGTCGGTGACCAGGTAGGAGTGTTTCACGATCGGCAGGGTGAGGCCGATCATGTCCGTCTCCTGGAAGGCGCCGCGCCCGATCATGGCCTGGGGCACCTGGCCGGTGATGGCGACCAGGGGGCAGGAATCCATGTAGGCATCGGCGATGGCGGTGACGAGGTTGGTGGCGCCCGGGCCGCTGGTGGCCATGCAGACGCCGGCCTTGCCGGTGGCGCGGGCGTAGCCCTCGGCGGCGAAGCTGCCGCCCTGCTCGTGACGGGGCAGGATGGTGCGGATCTTCGACTGGGTGAGGGACTGGTGCAGTTCCATGCTGGCGCCGCCGGGGTAGGCGAAGATCACCTCGACGCCTTCGCGCTCGAGGGCCTGGACGAAGATATCCCGGCCCAGCATGGCGGGGCCGAGTTCGGCGGGGGTGCGGGGGCCGGCGGATTTGCGGCCGTTGCGGGCGGTTCGAGTCTTGCTGCTCATCTTCTTGGATAATGAGGCCGGACGGGGCGGGGTGAACAAAAAACCCACGACCGGTTCCGGCCGTGGGTGGAGGTTTCGAACGAGTTCACCGACAACTCACCCCCCCGGCCAGGCCGGTCGATACGACGACCAGTACGAGGAGCCCCGGGGGCATGGGTTGGCGATCCGACATCGGCGGGAAACCTAGTGATCGGGAATGCCACGGGTCAAGGTCCTGTTTCGGGCCGTGCATCCCCGCGGTGCATCCCCGGGTTGGGGGTGGGGAGGCAGCGAACCGGAGGGACGAGCCCTGCGAGTCCTCAACCCCTTGCTCCGCCCTCCTGCGGCCTCGTGGTACCCGGCCCCCGGTTTTCGGCAGTCCGTCAATCCGGCCTTGGCCTGGGGACGGTCCTTGCGGATGATCCCGCGCGAAGCACATCCACGCCCCCTGGCGCCCCATGAAAACCTACCAAGCCGCAGAGATTCGGAACTTCGCAGTTGTTGGCCACGCGACCGCCGGGAAGACCATGTTGTGCGAGGCGATGCTGGCGACCGCGGGGGAGATCAACCGGATGGGGAGCATTGCGAATGGAACGACGGTTTCGGATTACCACCCGGGCGAGAAGCTCCACCAGATCTCGATCCACGCCACGCCGCTGCGGCTGGAGTGGCTGGGCCGGAAGTTCAACATCATCGACACGCCGGGCTACATGGATTTCATCAGCGAGGCGCCGGTGGCCATGCAGGTCGGCGATTTCGCCCTCGTCGTGGTGCATGCCCTGCACGGGCCGGCGCTGGGAACCGACACCGTGTGGCGCTACGCCACCCAGTACGGGCTTCCGAAGATTCTGGTGGTGAACGGATGCGACCGGGAGAACGTGAATCCGGACGCGATGTTGGCGGCCCTGCGGGAGAAGTACGGGCCGCGGGTCTTTCCAATGACCTGGCCGGTGAATCCGGGCCCGGGATTCAACCGCGAACTGGATGTCATGCGCAGCGAAATCGTGACCTACGCCACGGACGCCTCGGGGAAGTACACCGAGGCGGCGGCCGAGGGCGAATGGAAGGAGCGGGTCACCCAGCTGCACCGCGAACTGATCGAGTACACGGCGGAGGCGGACGATGCCCTGATGGAGAAGTTCTTTGAGAAGGGAAGTCTGACCGAGGAGGAGCTGCGGGCAGGCGAGCACACGGCCCTTCAGAAGCAGGCCTTCATCCCGGTGTTTTTCACCTCGGCGGAAACCAACATCGGCGTGGCCCGGTTGATGGACTTCATCGCGAAGTACGGTTCCTCGCCGGTGGACCGTATGAAGCTCGCGGCGCACGACGCGGCCGGAAACGGGGTCGAGGTGGCGTTGAACGGCGAGCATCCGGTGCTGTACGTCTTCAAGACCACGCACGAGGACCAGTTCGGCGACCTGTCGCTGTTCCGGGTTTATTCGGGGGCGGTCCACATCAACACCGACCTCTACAACAGCGACCGGAAGACCAACGAGCGGCTGGGCCAGTTCTTCAGTCTCAACGGCAAGACCCGCACGGTGATGGACCGGTTGAACGCGGGGGACATCGGGGCGGCGGTGAAGCTGAAGGACACGCACACGGGCAACACGCTGTGTTCGAGCAAGTACGTGGTGAGCCTGCCCAAGGTCGCGTTTCCCAAGCCCAACGTCCACATGGCGCTCAAGCTGAAAACCAAGGGCGAGGAGGACAAGCTGGCGGCCGGCCTGGCGGCGCTTCACGAGGAGGATCCGACCTTTCACTATCACGTGGATTCGGCGCTCCATCAGACGGTCATTTCCGGGCAGGGGGAACTGCATCTTCAGATCGTGGCGGAGCGGCTGAAGCGGCGGTACCGGATCGACTTCGAACTGCACGAACCCCGGGTCCCCTATCGCGAAACCATCCGGGGCCGGGCCGAGTCGAAGTATCGTCACAAGAAGCAGACCGGCGGGGCGGGTCAGTTCGCCGAGGTCTGGATGCGCATCGAACCCCTGGAGCGGAACAACGGTGTGGAGTTCGACGAATCCCTCACGGGCCAGAACGTCGATCGCGTCTTTGTGCCCTCGGTCGAGAAAGGGGTTCGCTCGGCGGTGACCGAGGGGATTCTGGCGGGATACCCGGTGGTGGATGTGCGGGTGGATTTCTACGACGGCAAGATGCACCCGGTGGATTCCAAGGACATCGCCTTCCAGATCGCGGGCAAGGAGGCCTTCAAGGAGGCGTTCCGGGCGGCCCGTCCGTGCCTGTTGGAACCGATCTGCTCGGTCGAGGTGCGGATTCCCGAGGAATTCATGGGGAACGTGCTGGGCGACCTGTCGAGCCGGCGGGGCCGCATTCTGGGAATGGACACCGCCGACGGCTACCAGGTGGTGAAGGCGCACGTCCCGCAGAACCAGCTTTACCTGTACTCCGCAGCGCTCCGCTCACTCACGGGTGGACGGGGCCACCACGCGGAGGAGTTCAGCCACTACGACCACATGCCGGCCGAACTCGAGGCCAAGGTCATTGCGGAAAGCAAGCGTCTCCATGAGGAGGAGAAGAAGGCCTGAGTTAGTCGGTCCAGGGCCTGTCGGAGCAAGGGCGGGAATCAGCCGGGCGTTCGTCCCGCCCCGTGTCCTGTTCAGGCGTCCCAGCGGAGTCCTCCGGGATCCTCCACCAGGGCGGCGGCAACGGCGCGGGTCGGATTGAGCACGCGCCGGAGGTAAGTGAGAGCGTCCGGAATGGACTGGACCGAGCGGGGCAGGGTGGCTCCGCTGGCATTCGGGTGGCCGCCGCCCTGCAACCGACGGGCAACCTCGATGGCCTGCCCGTCCCGGCTCCGGAAGCTCGCCACCACGCCGGCGGCACCCTTCTTCAGGAGGGTCATCAGGACCGGGTGACGGCACTCGGGGGCGGCGAGCAGTTCGTGCACGATGAGATTGCCGTTGCCGACCACGACATCCACGAATCCGAGCTGCGGCGTGACCTCGACCACCCGTTCCCGGCTCCAGGCGAGTCCGATGGGATCCTCGACCCTTCGCCGGACCTGGGTGACTTCGAGGAGGGGATGATCGAGGAGTCGATCGAGGTTGCCGTCGAGCAGTCGGCTCAGGTTCCAGAAGGGATAGGCTTTGAGGAGGGACGCATAGTCATTGGCAAGGGTAAAGTCGGGATGCGCCTCGAGGAAGAGGTCCCCGACCTCGGTCAATTCCACCAGCCGGTCGAGGTTCGAACTGCCCAGTCCGCGGGCCTGGCAGAGTTCGTAGCAGAGCCGGGCGGCGCATTTGGCGGGATTGTGGATGAGGCGCGCGTTGACCGGGGCGCCGGGGACGACGTGATGGTCGATGATCACCCAGTCGGGACGATCGACGCGTTCCTCGAAGGCAAGGTCGCAAATCCAGGCGGCTCGTTCGCGCATGGGCCGCTGACGCCAGCCCTGGTTGTTCCAGGCCTCGAGCGGGACGTCGGTCTCGAAGAGATTCCGGGCGAGGCGCACCAGCAGGTGCCCGGCCACAAAGCCGTCCAGGTCGCTTTCGTGGGTGAGGATGACGTCCGGTCTGGGCAACGCGGCGATGTCCATGTGCGCGGCACCGTACCCGTCGGCGTGCGACGCCTCACGCGAAATAACCGGGGTGTTCGGCGCGGTGGTGTCCCTGGTGCAGGGTGCCGATCCAGCGCCCCGGTTCATGGCGCCTCGGCGGACGGTTGCCGGGGATCGGCGTTGTTGGTGCAACGGCACCCGCTGTTTCCTGAACCCTCAGGCGGAGGGACGCTCGGACGCCTCAGCGGAGGAGCGTTCCCCTTCAGTGCCTTGTCGAACGATCGTGTTGGGGATCCTCCGTCCTGCCGTCCTTCCGGGCGCGCCTCCTGAAGTGCTTGTGCCAAAGCAGGCCTGCACCCATGAGCACGAGGCCCGCCAACCCGATCCCCGGTTCCACCCAGAAAGCGAGGCCAAGCCAGGATACAAGGCCGCAGACCGGTACCCGCCTGGGGTACAGCCTGCTCTCCTTCGGAAGCCGCAAGGCCGCGAGATGGGTGAGGGTGTAGTAAACCAGCACGGTGACCGCACGGAACGACCAGGTAAGGTCCACGCAGGCGACGACGAGCGTCAGAAGTCCGATCGCCACAAGCGCCACAACGATCCTCGCAGTTGCACCCGACTGCCCGAAGGCGAGCCGCACGTATCCGGCCAAGCCGAGCGCCGCCGTCGCCGCGGAAGCCGGCTTTGCGCTGAGGAACAGCCAACCGCCATTCTCCACCGCAGCGACATGTCACAGCCTTTCGCCGCCAATGCTCCCCAGGTTATCAAGCATCTCGAGGAACCTCCCCCTTCCTATCCTTCCGACTGCGTAATCGATTACGTTGCCCTGAGGGTCCGTAAAAATCGTCACCGGTGTACCGCCGACGTGATACCGGCTGAAAGCCTCTTCCGCACCAGGATCGTCCGCATGGATCATCACCGGGATGACTTGCGCATTGATCGCAGTCATTGCTTCGTCATCCGCGAACACCTCACGCTTCATGATCCGGCACGGAACGCACCACTCCGCGGTGAAGAACAACAGCATATTCTTCCCGGATTCATTCGCCCGCTGTCGAGCCGACGCAATGTCATCAGCCCACACGACATCATTCGAAGGAACGTAGAACGAATGGTATGCATAGCCAAGGGAAGCCACCAGGAAAGCCAGCCAGAACCATCGCCAGAATGGGTGGCGTTTCCGTTTCGCGCCGGCTGATGCGGTGTCAGATGAGTTAGGGTAGGGGTCTTCCGGGCCTTTCATACGCTTTCGATTCATGTCTGAAATCGACAATCTCGTCCTCAACCCACGTCACGCTTGCGCGATGCCAATATGTCCGGCAGATCGCTCGGTGAATGTGTCCGCGAAAGTCCGAATAGACGACTCTGAAGGAGCACGTGATCCCATTCGTCCGCCACGCAAAGGGCCGCCACCGGATGCTGTGCGCCTTGCATAGCCGCTGCCGGAGGTCGGTCTTGACCCACTCGCGACACAGGACAACACAAAGAAACTGAAGCATGGCCGCGATGAGCGCGACAATCGCAATGTTGCGGTATACTGCGCGGCATCAAATTTTCGGATTCGGCAAGCACTGAAAGTTATCAGTGATGAGTGATCTGAGTAGATCCCTGTTTCTACCCCTCAAGGAAATCAGGAATGTGTCAATCGCAGATCGGAAAGCGTCGAAATCCTCATAGTACTTGTTACGAAGGCATTTGGATTTCACGAGCTTCCAAACCCGCTCAATCAAGTTCAGGTTGGGCGAATACGCAGGAAGATACAGGAGCTCAATGTTAAGACTTTTGGCCAACTCCTGAACCTGAGCATTGTACTGATAGCGCGCATTATCCATCACGAGAGTCAGCTCCTCTCCTGGATACCTTGCATCTAGCTTGCGAATGAGCTCGCATACTGTCCCAGCATTGACAGAGCCGTCCGTCTGGATCGAGACGAAATCATGGTCCCTGGTCTCCACTGCTCCAAGGACGCTGTAGCGCCTCCGGCCACTGGCGCTTCGAATGAATATGCGTGCGAAGCACCATATCATTCCAACGAACGCCCCGAGGACAAAGTGAGCTGCATCCACGAAGAAGACTCGGCGCTTTTCCATCTGAGCTTCCTCCAGCCGGGGAAGAAGCTCATGGGTCAAAAAATCCAATTGCAGCTGCGGGTCCGCACCGCCAGGAACCGCAGCCGTCTTCCGATACTCCAGACCAAGTTGCTTCATGATACGCCGGGCTTGCGTCTCGGAAAGCAGAATGCCCGTGAGCTTCTCGATTCGAGCCGCGCCCTCTTTCGCAGAAGCAACAGGTTCCTCAGCGAGTGACTTCCTGATCGTCTCGAAGAACGGAGCTACCTTGCTGGTTGGTTGGAAGAACCTATCCTCCAGCAAACCAGCAAGACCCTCCGCCTGGTAGCGCTTCAGGTAGTTTGTCACCGTGTCGTCCGTGATGTCCAAGATCTGTGCAATGGCCGAGTGTGGAACGTTCAGCACGTGCATCCGGACAGCGAGAAGCTTTCGCTTGGCACGCTCTTCGACAGAGGGATCGTCCAGCGCTTCAGTGATGTCTTTCAACTCGGTCTGAGTGAGTGACAAGCGAACCATGAGAGAAATCATATATATACCAGCTATCAGTGCAATACTGAATGTGGCCAGTATTCAAATTGCGGGTTTAAACTGAGAGGCATTGTACTCAGACAAACAGCCTACCCACTCTCCTGTCTATTTTCCGAAAAC
>JAHCBA010000019.1 GCA_019634625.1 Verrucomicrobiia bacterium | reverse complement strand
AAGGGTCGGAAAAATCGTGCATGTGTGCAGGAGGCTGGGCGATTTGGAGTGAGGGATTGGAGGGGCGGGTGCCGGGGGAGCCGGGGGTGACAAAGAGGCGACGCTGGGAAGGACGGAACGATCGTGCCTATGCACGAAGTTTTGGGTCATTTCGGGGTTGAGGACGGAATGGATCGGGCCTTTGAGGGAGCATGGGCGAAAGGGCGGGGAATGGGGGCACGGGTCGGAAAAATCGTGCATGTGTGCAGGAGGTTGGGCGATTTGGTGTGAGGGATTCGAAGGGAGGGTGCCGGGGGAGTTGGGGAGGATCCGGGCTCGATCCAGGGGGCGCCCGGCGGCAGGCTGGGCGGCGGCTGTGAGTGCGCATCCCATGACGGTGGAAGAGATTCTCGGCAATGAAGAGCGGCGACGGCACGAGTTTCCGGTGTGCCGGGACCGGGTGTTCCTGGCCCATGCGGCGGTCTGTCCGCTGCCGCGCCGGGTGGCGGAGGCGGTGGCGGGGTACGCGCAGCAGGCGACCCGGGATGATCAGGAACAGCCGGTCCTGGCAGGGTTGACGCGCGATACACGGGAACGGGCGGCGCGCCTGATCGGGGCGCAGCCGGACGAGATCGCGTTGGTGGGGCCGACGTCGCTGGCGTTGAGTTACGTCGCCGGCGGTTTTCCGATCCGCAAGGGGGAGAACGTGGTGGTGTACTTCGATGACTACCCCTCGAATGTGTACCCGTGGATGGCCATGGCGGAGCGTGGGGTGCAGGTGCGGCTGGTGAACGTGTCGCGATTGGGCCGGATCCGGAATCTCGATGTGCTGGGCCAGGTGGACGAGGGGACCCGGTTGGTGGCGCTGGCCTCGAATCACTTCATCTCCGGATGGCGTCTGGATCTGCCGGGATTGGGGAAGGCCCTGAGGGATCGTCGGATCGCATTCTGCCTGGACGCGATTCAGACCCTGGGGGCGTTCCCGACTCTGGCGGAGCACGCGGATTTCATCGCGGGGGATGCTCACAAATGGATGCTGGGTCCGTGCGGGGCCGGGTTTCTGTATGTCGCGCGGGCCTGGCATGAGCGGTTGCGTCCGATCGTGTATGGCTGGAACAACGTGCGTTGCCCGGATTTTGTGGCCCGGGAGGAGATGACATTCCGGAGCGGGGCGCACCGGTACGAGGCGGGGAGCCACAGCATGCTGGGTTTGGTGGGTTTGAGGGCGGCCCTGGATCTGATTCTCGAGGTGGGGGTGGACGCGATTGCCAGGGAGTTGCTCAGAAAGCGGGCGCGGATTGTGCCGGCCCTGATGGAGAAGGGATGGGAGGTGCTGGGGGCGGACGACCTGGAAGCGCACCGGAGCGGGATCGTCTCGTTCACGCGGCCGGACATTGATCTGGTCGAGCGGCACCGTCAGTTGGCCGAAGGGGGGATTGTGGTGTCGTTGAGGACGGACCGGGGCGGGCGGCGATACCTGCGGTTCTCACCCCATTTCTACAATACGGATGCCGAATTGGACCGTGCCCTCGGGGCGGTTTGAAAGGGGGGCGCGACAGGGTTCGGCATTGACGGCCGGGGATGGGGACCGGTATGAAGACCGTCCGGTTGGTGTACCGACCGGCTGGACGGTTTAGTGACTATGACGATGCAACGGCGGGCGAATGCGCGGGACGAGATTCTGGAGGCTGCGGAGTGGGTGGTGACGGAGCGTGGGGCGGGGCACCTGAGGCTCGACGCGGTGGCGGAGCGGGCGGGGGTGAGCAAGGGGGGATTGCTCTATCATTTTCCCAGCAAGGAGGCGCTGTTGCGGGCGATGGTGTCGGGGGTGCTCGAGCGGTGCACGGCGGACCGGCGGGAGGCGCGGGCGACGACAGCGCCGGCGGAGGATGCGGCGGGGGATTTGAAGGCGATGATCGCGACCGGATTCCGGGTGGCGGCGGAGCGACGGCGGGTGAGTGCGGCGCTGCTGGCGGCGGGGGCGGAGGATCCGCGATTGCTGACGCCGGTGCGGGAGTGGCACCAGGCGAACCTTCGGGAATTTGCGGCCGGCAAGCGATACCCCCTACGGGTGCTGGTGTTGATGCTGGCGATGGACGGATTGTGGATGAACGAACTGCTGGAGATCTCGCCGGTGGACGGGGAGGTGCGGGAGGCGTTGATGGGGGAGATGTTCGCGCTGGCGGATGGGACTGTATGAAGGCTGGCAGGAGGATGCGTTTTTCGGGCCGGGTGACGGCGTTGGCGGCGTTGGCGGCGTTCGCGGGGTATGTCGTGTTCCTGGGCGGGGCCGGGTGCCGGATGGTCTCCGAGTATGAGCGGCCGTCGGTCGAGGTGCCGGAGTCGTGGCGCTGGAAGGAGGCGGAGCCACGGGATGCGGAGGAACGGGGGGCCTGGTGGTCGGTGTTCGAGGATCCGGTTCTGGACGGATTGCTGCGGGAGGCGGAGGAGGGGAATTTCGATCTGCAGGCGGCGTTTGCGAGGGTGGAGCAGGCGCGGGCGACGGCGCGGGTGAGCCGGGCGGACTTCTATCCGCAGTTGAACGGGGCGGCGCGGTTCGGGCGGTTTCGGACCTCGGGGAACGCCCCGAGCCCGGTGGGGTTTCCGGTTCCGAGCCTGACGTTGCAGCAGTGGGAGACGCCGTTGGATCTCAGCTACGAGGTGGATTTGTGGGGGAGGGTGCGGCGATCGTTCGAGTCGGCGCGATGGCTGGCGATGGGGGCGGAGGCGGCTTGGCAGGCGGTGTTGCTGGCATTGCGGGCCGACGTCGCGGCGTCGTATTACACCCTGCGCAGTCTGGAGGCGGAGGTGCGGTTGCTGGAGCGGACGGTGGCGATCCGGCGGGAGGCCCTGGAGATCTTCGAGCAGCGGTTGCGGGTGGGGATGCTTACGGATTTCGAGGTGCAGCGGGGTCGGGTGGAGGTGGCCTCGGCGGAGGCGGATCTGGAGGCGGTGCGACGGGAGCGGGCGGTGGAGTTCAACCGCCTGGCCACGCTTTGCGGTCTGGCGCCGGCCAGGTTTGAACTGGAGTTGCCGGACGGGGAGAGGAGTCCGCCCCGGGTGGCCGCGGATCTGCCGTCGGCGCTGCTCGAGAGGCGTCCGGACGTGGCGGAGGCGGAGCGGATGCTGGCGGCGCGGCTGGCGGAGATCGGGATTGCGCGGGCGGCGTTTTTTCCGTCGGTGCGCCTGACGGGGAGCGGGGGGATGTTGAGCGGGGAATTGAAGGATTTGTTCGAGTGGGACAGCCGGACGTGGTCGCTGGGGCCCGGGGTGGACATCCCGTTGTTTGCGGGAGGGCGGAACCGGGCGGGGCTGGAGCGGGCGCGGGCGGCGTATGAGGAGGCGGTGGCGGAGTACCGGGGGCGGGTGTTGACGGCATTCCGGGAAGTGGAGGACGGGCTGGCGGCGTTGCAGTATCTGGAGGGGGAGGCGGGGGCGCGAGGGGTGGCGGCGGAGGCGGCCACGCGGGCGGCATCGCAGGCATTCGACCGGTACCGGGCGGGGACGGTGAGTTTTCTGGATGTGGTGGATGCGGAGCAGGCGAGGTTGGGGAGTCTGCTGGCGCGGGAACGGACGTTGCGGCAGCAGAAGCTGGCGACGGTCCGGCTGTTGAAGGCCCTGGGGGGCGGTTGGTCGGAGGAGGAGAGCCGTTTATGAATCGAGACGTGCGAGCGATGGAGGGATCGGATTGGGTGAGCGGGCTGGGCCGGGCGGCCGGGGGGCTGGCGCTGGGGGTGCTGGTGTGGACGGCGACGGGATGCGGGGGATCGGGCGGGCCGCCGCCGGGGGAATTTCCCGTTGAAGTGGCGGTGGCACGGCCGGAGGTGGCGGCGGTGGAGGATGTGTTGCCGGCGGTGGGGACGGTGGAACCGGACGAGCGGGTGGTGCTGCAACCGGAAGTGCCCGGGTTGATTGAGGCGATCGGGTTCGAGGAGGGACAGAGGGTCGAGCGCGGTGCGGTGCTGTTCCGTCTGGGGTCGGGGAAGGAGGAAGCGCAACGGGCGCAGGCGCGGGCCGAAATGGAACTTGCGCGGGCGAACCTGGAGCGGGCGCGGATGTTGTCGGGGACGCGGGCGATTTCGCGGCAGGAGCTGGACCAGATGGAGAGCGCGCTGGCGGCGCGGGAGGCGACCTTCGAGCTGGAGAGCCGGCGTCTGGCGGAGCGGACGGTGAAGGCGCCGTTTGACGGGGTTCTGGGGCCCCGCTCGGTGAGTGTGGGGCAGTATGTCCAGGCGGGGGCGGCGCTGGCCACGCTGGTGGCGGACGACCGGATGAAGGTGGAGTTCCGGGTGCCCGAGCGGCATCTCGGGGCCCTGGAGGTCGGGAAGGAGGGGCGGGTGCGGGTGGCGGCCTTTCCGGGACGGGTCTTTGCCGGGGAGGTTTCGCTGATCGATCCGGAGGTGGATGCGGGCACCCGGACCGTCGGGGTGCGGTTGCTGGTACCCAATCCGGAGGGGCGGTTGCGTCCGGGGATGTTCGCGCGGGTCGAGCTGGTTCTGGGGCGGAGGGGCGACGCGCTGGTGGTGCCGGAGGGGGCGTTGGTGCCGTCGTTGGATCGGTTCTCGGTATTCCGGGTGGAGGAAAGCCGGGCGCGGCTGACTCCGGTGACCCTGGGGGTGCGGCTGCCGGGGAAGGTCGAGGTGCGGGAGGGGATTGGGCGGGAGGCGACGGTGGTGGTCTCGGGGACGCAGAAGCTGGTGGACGGGGCGCTGGTGGCACCGGCCGAGGACCGGGCGGCGGCGGTGGCGGCGGTGGCGGTCCGGTAGGAATCCGGTGGTGTTGCGGGCCGGCGGGGCCGCGGAACCTCAACCGACAGGAATCGATTTCATGTCATTGCCCGAGTTGTGCATTCGTCGGCCGATTTTCGCGATCATGCTGAACCTGCTGATCGTGTTGTTCGGCGTGGTGGGGTATCTGCGGCTGCCGGTGCGGGAGCTGCCGGATGTGGATCCGCCGATTGTGACGGTGACCACGCTGTATTCGGGGGCGAGCGCGGAGGTGATGGAAGCGGAGGTGACCGAGCGGCTGGAGCAGGAGATCAACACGATTCCGGGGATACGAACGTTGATCTCGCAGTCACGGGAGGAAGTGAGCCAGATCACGGTGCGGTTCGAGCTGGACCGGTCGGTGGATGTGGCGGCGCAGGACGTGCGGGACCGGGTGGCGCGGGCGCGGGCGCTGATGCCGGAGGACATCGAGGAGCCGGTGGTGGCGAAGCAGGACGCCAATGCGCAGGAGGTGATGTGGCTGGCGATCTTCAGCGACCGGCGGTCCACGCTGGAACTCACCGAGCTGGCGGAGCGGCAGTTCAAGGACCGGTTGCAGACGCTGCCGGGGGTTGGCGGGGTGAATTTCGGGGGGGAGAAGCGGCAGGCGATCCGGGTGCGGCTGGACGCGGTGAAGATGGCGGCGCACGGGGTGACGGCGGGGGATCTGGCGCGGGTGTTTCGGGACAACAGTGTGGAGCTGCCGTCGGGTCGGTTGGAGAACCTCCAGCGGGAGATGAGTGTGCGGACGCTGGGGAAGCTGGACCGGCCGGAGGAGTTTGAGGATTTGGTGGTGGCGTTCCGGGACGGAGCGCCGGTGCGGTTGCGGGAGCTGGCCACGGTGGAACTGGGGGTGGAGGACGAGCGGACGGTGGCGCGGTTCAACCGGCGACCGGCGGTGGGATTGGGGATTGTGAAGCAGTCGGAGGCGAACGCCCTGGAGGTGGCGGAGGCGGTCAAGGCCGAGGTGGCGCGGATACGTCCGACGCTGCCGGCGGATGTGCAGGTGGAGGTGGCGTACGATTCGTCGGTGTTCGTGCGGCAGGCGATCGGAGAGGTGCAGGAGACGGTGCTGATCGCGTTTGCGCTGGTGCTGCTGATCATGCTGGCGTTTCTGAGGAACCTGAGATCGACGATGATCCCGCTGGTGGCGGTGCCGGTGTCGCTGGTGGGCACCTTTCTGGTGCTCTATGCCTTCGGGTACAGCATCAACATACTGACGCTTCTGGCGATGGTGCTGGCGGTGGGGGTGGTGGTGGACGACGCGATCGTGGTGCTGGAGAACATCTTCCGGCACGTCGAGAACGGGATGCCGCCGATGGAGGCGGCGATCCGTGGGGTGAAGGAGATCACCACCGCGGTGTTGGCGATCACGGTGGCGCTGGTGGCGGTGTTCCTGCCGATCGCCTTTCAGTCGGGGACGACCGGGGTGTTGTTCCGGGAGTTCGCGCTGGCCACGGCGGGGGCGGTGGTGATTTCGGCGTTTGTGGCCCTGACCCTGACGCCGACCCTGTGCGCGCGGATGTTGCGTCACACGCCGTCGGAGCACGGGCGGCTCTACCGGGTGCTGGAGGCATTCTTCCTGGGAATCGAGCGGTGGTATCAGCGGTGGCTGGGGCGGGCGGTGCGGCATCCCTGGGTGGTGGTGACGATCGGGGTGTTGTCGTTGGGGGCCACGTACGGGTTTTACTCGAAGCTGCCGAAGGAGTTCTTGCCGGATGAGGACAAGGGATACGTGCTGATGCTGCTGTTCGCGCCCGAGGGGGCGACCAGCGATTACACGGACCGTTACGTGCGGCAGGCGGAGTCGATCGCCGAGGAGTATCCGGAGACGGGCGCGATTTTCTCGGCGGTGGCGCTGGCGCGGGGTGCGCCGGGGGAGGCGGATTTTGGGATCATGTTCGTCAAGTTGAAGGAGGGGGATCGACGGTCGGCGTTGGAACTGGCGCGGCCGGGGGCACCGACGTCGATGTTCATGCGGTTGATCAACGAGGTGCAGGGGGCGCTGGCGATCGCGATTCTGCCCAAGGCGACGGATTTTACGGAGGCGTACCAGTTGGTGTTGCAGGGGCCGGATCTGGCGCAGTTGGAGGCAACCGGCCGCGAGGTGTCGGCTGCGCTGGCGACGGCGGGGATTCTGCCTCAGGCGCGGGTGAACCTGAACTTCGAGCAGCCGCAACTGACGTTCCGGGTGGACCGCGACCGGGCCTCGGAGCTGGGGGTGGATGTGCGGTCGGTTTCGGAGGCGCTGCAGTTGATGTGGGGCGGCCTGGATGTGGCGCGCTACAACGTGCGCGGGAAGGAGTACCAGGTGATTGCGCAATTGGAGCGGGAATCCCGGCTGGTGCCTTTGAGCCTGGAGGACATCTATGTTCGGGGCGGGGCGAACCGGCTGATTCCGGTGTCCAGCGTGTTGGAATCGAGCGAGCAGGGTTCGCCGAACGCGATCAACCGGTTCGGGCGGCAGCGGGCGGTGACGATCTCAGGGCAGCCGCAGGGGATGTCGCTGGGTCAGGCCGTGGAACGGACCGAGGCCCTGCTGCCCGGGTTGCTGCCGGCGGGGATGGGGCATCGGTGGACGGGCGAGGCGGACGAGATCCAGCAGGGGTCGAAGGAATCGATTCAGGTGCTGCTGCTGGCGGTGCTGGTGGTGTACATGATTCTGGCGGCGCAGTTCGAGAGTCTGCGTCACCCGTTCGTGATCATGCTGGCCCTGCCGCTGGCGCTGTTCGGAGGGCTTGGGACATTGTGGTTGCTGGGGATCGTGAACGGGATTGCGATGATCAAGTCGTTCGCGCCGCTGGATCAGTTGCCGGGCTTCCTTGCCTTTCTGACCACGCATCTGCCGGAACTGCCGGGGATGACGCTTAACGTGTACAGCCTGATCGGGATTGTGCTGCTGCTGGGGTTGGTGACCAAGAACTCGATCCTGCTGGTTGAGTTTGCCAATCAGCGGATGGATGCCGGCGACGATGCGACCACGGCGATGCTGGAGGCCGGGCGGATTCGATTGCGGCCCATCCTGATGACCGCCTGCGCCACCATCATCGGGATATTGCCGGTGGCGCTGGGATTGGGCGAGGCGGCGGGGAGCCGGCGACCGCTTGGCGTCGCGGTGGTCGGAGGGATGATGACCTCGACCTTTCTCACCCTGTTCATTGTGCCGGTGGTGTACATCCTGATCTCCCCGCGTCGGGCACGGCGCGGGGCGGTCGTGCCGGACGAGGGGAGGGCGCCAGGCCCGGAGGTCGGAGCCGGGTCGATACAGGGGTGAGTTGAGGGAAGGCGAGGGGTGCCCGATGGGTTTCAGGGCACGTAGGTGGCTTCCTTGAAGCGCTGGAGGTCGCGATCGCCGTTACGGGCGGGACGATCGAGGCCCTTGAGATTGGCGGTGGTGGGTTCGCGCCAGCGCCAGATTTCGGCATGGCCGTCGGCGAAGGAGACGAGGCCGGCCTTGCCGTGGCGGCTGGCGGGGGAGTTCTGCCAGAGCCAGACGTTGGGGAGGGCGCGGACGGCGAAGAAGCCGTCGTCGATGCTGCCGGCTTCCTCGTCGATGAAGACATTGGCCTGGGCGGGGGAGGGGCGGTTGATGTCGGTGGTTTTTCGGAAGAAGGGAACGCCCGGGTTGACGAATTCGGCGGCGGGATCGCCGGCCATGCGGCCGTTCATGGAGACGCTGCGAACACGGACCACCTGTCGGCCGCCGACGCGGAATCCGAGGATGTCGCCCGGGCAGCGGTACACTTCATCGGCCGGGGTATAGGGGTAGAGGCGGCCGTTACGAATATCCATGATGTTGGTGGCGCCGGGGAGGGAGCTGACGTTGCCGCCGATCCAGGCATTGGTATTGCCGAGGAGGTTGGGGGCGAGGCGGTCGTCGTGATCGTCGGCGTAGATGATCCAGCCGAGGGTGAGTTGCTTGAGGTTGTTCACGCACTTGATGCCGTGGGCCTTCATCTTTGCCTTGCTCAGCGCCGGCAGGAGCATGGAGGCGAGGATGGCGATAATGGCGATGACCACGAGGAGTTCGATTAGGGTGAAGGCGCGGCGGGCCGGACCGGGATCGATACTATGCCGTGGGGGGAGCGGGAGCTGGCGCATGATAGGCATGGGACTGGTTTGGGTCAGGGTAGGGAAGCGGGCCCTGGGACGGCAATGGCCATTTCGAGGGCACAGTCGGGAACGGTGCATCCCGGAGTTGTGGGGGAGAGGTGCGAACGCCGCCAAGCGGCGCTTCGGAGGGCCGGGTTCCACGGGGCCGCAACGGTGTGGAGCGTTGGGTTGAGGACTCGCAGAGCTCGTCCCTCCGATTCGCTGCCTCCTCACCCACCACTCCGGGATGCACCGCAAGTCCGGGGGCGGAGCACGGGCCGCTTTACCGGGGAAGGGGACCCGGTAAGGTCGGGGGGACATGAGTGCCGCCGTCGAGTTTGCCACGCCGACCCAGCCGGATTGCGGGGGGCATTTTGGGCCATACGGGGGCCGGTACGTGCCGGAGACGCTGGTGCATCCGCTGGAGGAGTTGGAGGCGGAGTACCGGCGGTGCCAGGGGGATCCGGCGTTTCAGGAGGAACTGGCGTACTACCTGCGGCAATTCGTGGGGCGCCCGACGCCCTTGTACTTTGCGGAGCGGCTGACGCGGGAGCTGGGAGGGGCGAAGATCTATTTGAAGCGGGAGGATCTGCTGCACACCGGGGCGCACAAGATCAACAACGCGGTGGGCCAGGCGTTGATCGCACGGCGGATGGGGAAGACGCGGGTGATCGCGGAGACCGGGGCGGGACAGCACGGGGTGGCGACGGCGACGGTGGCGGCGATGTTCGGGTTGCAGTGTGTGATCTACATGGGGGCTGTGGATTGCGAGCGGCAGGCGCTGAACGTGTACCGGATGAAGCTGCTGGGGGCGGAGGTGGTGCCGGTGCAGGCGGGTCAGAAGACGCTGAAGGAGGCGGTGAACGAGGCGATGCGTGACTGGGTGACGCATGTGCGGACGACCCATTACATTCTGGGGACGGCGTATGGGGCGCATCCGTATCCGATGATGGTGCGGAACTTCCACCGGGTGATCGGAGACGAGGCGCGGGCGCAGATCCTGGAGCAGGAGGGACGGTTGCCGGATCAGTTGGTGGCGTGCGTGGGGGGGGGATCGAACGCGATCGGGTTGTTCTATGCGTTCCTGAACGACCGGACGGTGCGGATGTGCGGGGTGGAGGCGGGCGGCTTGGGAATCGTGCCGGAACAGCATGCGGCGCGGTTTCACGGCGGGTCACTGGGGGTGTTGCAGGGGACGCGCAGCTACATTCTTCAGGATGAGCACGGGCAGATCCAGTTGACCCACAGCGTCAGCGCCGGGCTGGACTATGCGGCGGTGGGGCCGGAGCACGCCTGGCTGCATGACCAGGGGCGGGTGGAGTATCGCTACGCCACGGACGGGCAGGCATTGGAGGCGTTTGCGCGGTTGGCGCGGCTGGAGGGGATCATTCCGGCGCTGGAATCGGCGCACGCAGTGGCGGAGGCGATCCGGAGGGCGCCGGAGATGGGGCGGGACGAGGTGATGATCGTGAACTTGTCGGGGCGCGGGGACAAGGACGTGGCGCAGGTGGCGGAGCGGCGGGTTGGGTCCTGAACGGGTGGATGTGGGGGGCGTGGGGCGGTGATTTGGGTTTCTCCTGGGGTCTCGACGGGACTGGGCGGGTGTGCCTAGGGTCACGGCTCCCGAGGGCCCGGGGCGATGGGTAGCCGGTGCCGGGGGGATGTATGATCAGACGGACCGAGAATCTGCGGGTGACGGAGGTGAAGCGCTTGACGCCGCCAATCCAGCTCAAGGGACGATTGCCAATCCAGGAGGCGGCGAACCGGACGGTGGTGGAGGGCCGGGAGGCGGTGCAACGGATTCTGGACGGGACGGACCGGCGTCTGCTGGTGGCGATCGGGCCGTGTTCGATCCATGACGAGCCGGGGGCGCTGGAGTACGCGGGCCGGTTGAACGAACTGCGCCGGGAGTTGGGGGACCGGTTGTGCCTGGTGATGCGGGTGTATTTCGAGAAGCCGAGGACGACGATCGGGTGGAAGGGGCTGGTGTACGATCCGCACCTGGACGGGACGGACGACGTGGAGACGGGGTTGACGCGGGCGCGGGAGATTCTGCTGGGGATCAATGCGCTGGGGTTGCCGGCGGGGACGGAGTTTCTGGATCCGATCGTGCCGCAGTACCTGGACGACCTGGTGAGCTGGGCGGCGGTGGGGGCGCGGACGACGGAGTCGCAGACGCACCGGCAGATGGCGAGCGGGCTGTCGATGCCGGTGGGATTCAAGAACAGCACCGACGGGAGTCTGCAGGTGGCGCTGGACGCGTTGTTGTCGGCGCGTCATCCGCACAGTTTTCTGGGGATCGATTCGGGGGGGCTGACGAGTGTGATTCGAACGACGGGGAACCCGTACGGGCACCTGGTGCTGCGGGGGGGGAAGGGGGGGACGAACTACGATCCGGACAGCATTGCGGCGGCGGTGGGGGCGTTGCGGAAGGCGGGGTTGCGGGAGGGGCTGATGGTGGATTGCAGTCATGCGAATTCGTCGAAGGTGTTCGCGCGGCAGGAGGAGGTATGGAACAGCGTGCTGGAGCAGCGGGTGGCGGGGAACCGGGCGGTGGTGGCGATGATGGTGGAGAGTCATCTGTACGAAGGGAACCAGCCGCTGGCGACGGACCGTTCGCAGCTCCGGTACGGGGTGTCGATCACCGACCCGTGCGTGGGTTGGGAGACCACGGAACGGATGTTGAGGCGGGCGCATGAGGCGTTGAAGCCGTGACACCGACGCTGCCAAGGGAGACGCCGTCGTACGTTCCGAGGTCGGGTTGGCGCTATGCGCTGGCGGGGTTGCGATACTGGCTGGCGATGGCGAACCCCTGGGTGCCGTTTCCGACGGCGCGGGCGCCGCGGGTGGGGTTGGAGTTCTGGATCCACAAGCGGGATGCGGTGGGCCGGGAGATTTTCAAGACCGCGCTGTACGAGCCGGAGATCACGGCGTTCCTGATCCGGGAATTCCGGGAAGGCGGGGGGCGTTTCATCGATGTGGGGGCGAACCTCGGGTACTACAGCTGCCTGTTTTCGAGGATGGCGGGACCGGGCGGGCGGGTGCTGGCCTTCGAACCGGAGCCGGACAACCACGCGCTGCTGCTGCGGAACCTGCACCGGAACGGGGCCGGAAATGTGATGCCGCGGGCGTGCGCGCTGGGGGAGAAGGACGGGACGGCGCTCATGGGGCGGCACACGCGGAGCAACCGGGGGCGGCACTCGATGCTGACCGCCCGGCCGGGAGTGGGGATTGACGTGCCGGTACGGCGCCTGGACGGCGTGCTGACCGAGGAGGGTTGGGCGTCGGAACCGGTGCGGTGCCTGAAGATCGACGTCGAGGGGTACGAGCTGGTGGCGATGGCGGGGGCCCAGGAGGCGCTGTCCCGGACGGAATGGCTGTTGATGGAATGGTCGCCGGGCCTGATGGATCCGGACCCCCGGCCGGCGGAGGTGCTGGAGGAACGGGTGGGGCGCCATTTCCGGCGCTGTTATCGATTGGACCGGGAACGGCTGAGCCCGCTGGATGCGGCGGAGCGGGCGGCGTTGGACCGGCAGACGAATCTGCTGTGGTCCAGGTAGGGCGACGATGCGCGTGCCGGGTCCATGGACCGGATGGATCGACCGCTGGAAGGCGTACTTCGATCCGCGCACCTGGCGGACGTACCGTCGTGTCCGCCGCGAGCGGTGGCGGAGGGAGGGTGTGGAGGGTGTGGAGGGTGTGGAGGGTGTGGAGGGTGTGGAGGGTGTGGCCGCGGGCGCGGGGTCGGGGGCAGGTCGGGAGGTGTTGATCGACATCACGGGGCACCTTCTCGATCGGGACGTCGGGCGGATCGCGTACTTTGTGTGCCAGTTGTTCCGGTGGACGGGATTCCGGGTGTGTTTGCGGGACCGGTTCCGGTTTGTGGGGACGCTCGAACGGAAGCTCTACAAGCGGCTGCTTCTGCGGCATCCGTTCGAAGTGGTGGCGGGCCCGTCGTCGATGGGGCGGGGGTTCTGGTGGGTGACGGACCGGGACCCGGGGCTTCTTCCGGCGGGATGCGAACGGCTGGTGCTGCTGGACTACGAGGAGGGGGTGCCGGGGGAAGGGGAGATCCATCTGCCGTACTTTTTCAATCCGATGGTCCACGAGCACGTCGGGGGAACGGATTTGTCGCGGTACCGGTCCGGGGTGCGGCCGTACCGGGTGTTTTTTGCGGGGACGGTGAACCGGCGTTACGACCGGGACACGATTCCCAGGCGGTACGGGATGCTGTCGCGGTGCCAGGTGCTGGAGACGGTGCGACGGCGGTTCGGTCCGGACGACCTGGTGGAAGTGAACGGGTACGAAGCGTTGAAGGGGCTGGGGGAACGGGGGCGGGGGCGGATTGTGTTGTTGTCGCCGGAGGCGCCGCTGCTGTCGGTGGAGGCGTGGTTGACGGTGCTGGGACAATCGGAGGTTTTGTTGGCGGCGCCGGGGGTGAGCATGCCCCTGGCGCATAATCTCTGGGAGGCGCTGGCCGTGGGGACGGTGCCGCTGCTGGAGTATGCGGGGCAGTTGGTGCCGCCGTTGGAAGGGGGGCGGGAGGCGCTGGAGTATTCCGGGGCGGACGGGCTTGAGCGGGCGTTGCGGCGGGTGTTGTCGCTGGGGGCGGAAGCGTTCGGGCCGATGCGGGCGGCGGGGTGGGACTACTATCGGCGGCACGGGACGGTGGAGAGCTTTGTGGCCCGGGTGGAAGGGGTGTCCGGCCCGCGGGTGCGGGTACGGGTGTTTCCGTTCGAGGCGGAGCGGTCGGGCGAAGGAGGGAAGGAACGACGATGAAACTGCGATGGTGGGAACGGTTGCTGGGGAAGAAGGCGCGTTTGTGGCGGCTGGCGCGGGACGTGCGGGCGTATTACGGGGGACTGCCGCCGGACCGGGTTTCCGAGGAGGAACGCGAGGTGCTGGGCTATCTCGAGACGCGGGGGATCGACATTCTTCCCTACCGATTCCAGGACGAGTACCCGGCGGAGGGACCGGAGGTGTTCGAGGATGCGTCGGTGGGGTTGCATTACATGATGTGGGACGGGCGCCGGTTGTATCATCGGCCGACGCGGCGGCCGGAGCGGGTCCGAAGGTACTTCCGGGGATTGCAGATCGAGCAGGATCCGAGGTCGCCGCACCGGTATCTGGATGCAGAATTTGATGTCGAACCGGGGGACACGGTGCTGGACGTGGGGGCGGCGGAGGGGAATTTCGGGTTGAGCGTGGTGGAACGGGCGGGACGGGTGGTGCTGTTCGAGCCTTCGCCGGTCTGGGCGGGGCCGTTGGCGGCGACGTTTGCTCCTTGGAAGGACAAGGTGCGGATCGTGGGGCGGGCGGTGTCGGATGAACGTTCCGGCGGGACGGTCCGGCTGGACGACGCGGTGGGGGAGGGAGAGCGGGTGGACTTCATCAAGATCGACGTCGAGGGGAACGAGGAGCGGGTGCTGCGCGGGGCGGCGGGGTTGATCGGGCGGCAGGAGCGGATGCGGATTGCGGTGTGCACGTATCATCGGCAGGACGATGCCGGGCGGTTGTCCGGGATGCTTGAGGGGATGGGGTTCCGGGTGCGGTTCACGCCCGGCTACCTGCTGTACCATCACGGGCGCGGGAACGAGTTGCGTCCGCCGTACCTGCGTCGGGCGGTGCTGCGGGCGAGCCGGGGATGAGGGAATGGGAGGCGTGGACGATGAAGGAGGATGAGATGGGTCTGGAGCTGTCGATCGTGCTGGTGAACTACCGGGGCTGGCGGCGGTTGGGCCGGTGCCTGGAGGCGCTGGGCGGGCTGGGGGAACTGCCGTTCCGCTGGGAGGCGGTGGTGGTGGACAACGGGTCCGGGGACGGGCAACTGGAGGCCTTCCGGCGGCGATTTCCTTGGTGTGCGTTCCATGAGAGCCCGGGGAACTGGGGTTTTGCGCACGGCTGCAATGTGGGGGCGGGGAAGGCGGCGGGGCGGCACCTGTTGTTTCTGAACCCGGACACCGAGGTGGATGCGGCGGCTCTGGAGCGGTTGTGGGAGCTGGCCGGGAGACATCCGGAGTACGGGGTGGTTTCGTGCGGGCAACGGGACGACCGTGGCCGCGACACCCGGCCGTACGGGGAGTTTCCATCGCTGACGAATCTCACCGGGTTGCATCGGTGGGTGCGGCGGTTGTGGTGCGGCCGAGGGGCGGGTGGCATTGAGGGCGGGAGGGGGGAGGGGGGAGACGGGATGATCTTTCCGGACTGGGTATCGGGATCCCTGGTCTGGATGCGACGGGAGGTGTTTGAGGGATTGGGCGGCTGGTGCGAGGACTACTGGCTGTACTTCGAGGATGTGGATCTGTGCCGGCGGGTGCGGGAGGCGGGGGGCCGGGTGGCGTTGGCGACGGGCGTGGAGATCCGGCACAACCACGGGGGGGCGACGAGGTCGAATGAACGGATCAAGGCGTTGACGAAGTGGGAGGTGCGGATTTCGCGGCATGTGTATATGCAGCGGCATTTTTCGGGGTGGCGCCGGGGGATGGCCCAGGCGTTGCTGGTGACCGCGTCGCTGGCGGGTCACCTGGTGACGGGGATGGCGGGTGTGTTGCTGGGGTTTGTGCCGGCGATGCGGGTCCGGGCGCGGATTGCGGGGCACATGCTGGGGTATTACGCGGGGGCGTTGCGGCGGGGGACGTGGTTGAGTCCGCGATCCCCGACGGCGCGGCGTGCGGGATGGGGGAGGGGATGGGCGGACCGGCCTTCGTCGCCGGCATCAGGGGCCTGACGGAACGGGAGTGCGTCGGAAGGCGACCGGGGGGCCGGCGTTTTGGGAGACGACGAGATCGGGGTGGCCGTCGGCATCGAGGTCGGCGGTGAGGATGGCGCGTTGATCGCCCCAGACGACCAGTCCGGATTCGGCGGCGGAAAGGGGGGTGAAGGTGCCGTCGCCGCGATTGCGGAGCAGCAGCGCGCGACCGGCATCGAGGCGGTCGTCTTCGTCGCGGGTGGCGAACCAATTCTGGGCGCAGGCGAGATCGGGGAGGCCGTCGCCATCGAGGTCGGCGGCCACGACCGACATCATGGGGCTCCATTGGGCGGGATCGGGCAGGGGCCGGTGCAGGAAGCCGGCAGGGAGGTTGAGGAAGACCGCCGAGGCGAGGGTGGTGGCGCGCAGGCGGTGGACGGGGGCCTTGGCGGGGACGAGCAGATCGGGGACCGAAGCGCGGGCGAATTCGCGATGGGAGGGGAAGAGGGCGGGGAGCCATGGGAGATCGCGGGCGAGGCGGTTGCGGGGCCGGATCGGAACCATGGCCTGGAGGGTGGCATCGAAGCGGGCCTCGATGATGGCGGTGGCGCCGGAGCCGGTGAAATCGCCGAAGACGAGTTCCCAGGGTCCGTCGGGGGAGCGTTGGTGGGCGGAGTTGAGGCCCCAGTTGCCGGCGACCAGGTCGATGCGGCCGTCGCCATCGAGGTCGGCGGCGGCGAGGGACTGCCAGAGTCCGTGGAAAGGTGCGAGGCCGCGTTCGCGGGTGGCTTCGACGAAGGTCGGGCCGCGCTGGAGGAAGATGCGGATGGGGCCCCATTCGCAGGCCAGGGCGAGATCGACGAGGCCATCGCCATCGAAATCCGCCAGGGCGATGCCCGTCACCAGCCCGACCTCGCGGAGGGGGGCGGACCGTACGGGGTCGAAGACGAGCTGGCCGTCGCGGTTGAGGAAGACGCGGGTGTCGGTGGGGCGTGGGTAGTGGTGGGGGAGGAAGCGGCCGGTGACGACGAGGTCGGGTTGGCCATCCCCATCGAGATCGGCCGTGGCCATGGGGCCGGTGGTGGCGGGATGGGCGGGGAGGGAGGGGCCGGGTTCCCAGCGGGAGCCGTGGTGGTCGAAGCGGAGGACGGACGGGAGGTCGGGGTCGGAGGTTTCGAGCCGGGCGAGGCCGGCGAAGAGGGAAACGCGGCCCGGGATGAGTTCAAGGGCGAGCAGGCTGGTGATGTCGTCGGGGAGGGGGTCGGGTGCGGGGATGGGTTCCGGTACGGGACGGCCTCCATCGAATCGGAGGGCGGCGAGTGTGCCGCCCCGCGCGCCGCCAAGAACCAGGAGCCCGCCTTGAGGACGGGCGATCCAAGCGAGGGGCGGACCGAGACGGCTGAGCCGGTGGGGAAGGAGGGGCTGGGTGACGAAGTCGTCGAACTCGGATTCGTGGTGGGTGAATGCGGAGGGCAGGGGGAGGGAGTGGAAGAGCGGTTGGGAGAGGGACGGCGGGGCGGGGGCGGGTTGGGGTTGGGGTTGGGGTTGGGCCCCGGCTTCATGGATTTCGTAGAGGCGTTGAGGCCGGACTCCGGCGACGCGGGAGTGGCGGCCGGAGCGCCAGAGCACCTCGATTTCGAGATGGGAGGCGGTGCCGGTGGCGAAGGCGATCTGGGGCTGGTCGGACGACAGGTAACGGGCGCCGGACCGGACTTCCTGTTCCTGGACGGGGACGGGACCGCCCTGGAGTCGCACTCGGGCGCCGAAGCCCTGGGTGTTGGGGGGAATACCGCGGAGACGGACGGCGACCCTGGGTGCGGTGGCGTCGTTGCGGTAGATGAGGGGACTGTCGTTCCAGGTATTGGCGACGAGGTCGAGGTCGCCGTCGTTGTCGAGATCGGCGAGGGCCATGCCATGGGTGATGCGGAGGGAGTCGAAGCGCCAGGCTTGGGAATGGTTGGCGAAGCGGAGATTTCCGAGGTTGCGCCAGGCGGCGTTGGGAGGGGTGAGGGGTGGGTAGTCGAGGAGGATGTTGCGGGCGGTCTCCTGGGCGCGCCGGGCCGGTTCGTTGGCACGCCGGGCGTTGATATCGAGATCGTTGAGATCGTGGGGATGCCCGTTGGAGACCAGGAGATCCTCGAAGCCGTCGAGATCCACATCGAGGAAGATCGGCGTCCAGGACCAGTCCGACATGGCCACACCGGAGAACCAGGCGATTTCGGCGTAGGTGCCGTCGCCACGATTCCACTGGAGGGTGTTCCTGGGAAACTCGGGTCGGGCCAGAAAATCGCCGGGGGGCCGGACGACGGGTTCCATGGGGCTGGCCTGGGCGGCGTGCCGGGTGTGGTCGCGGCTGAGCATCTCGACGACGACGAAGTCGAGGTGGCCGTCGCGGTCGAGGTCGGCGGCGTCGATGCCCATCGAGGCGTAACTCATGTTGCGGAGCGCCAGACGGGGTATGGCGCGGAAGGTGCCGCGGCCATCGCCGAGCCAGAGACGGTCGGGGGTTTGAAAGTCACCGCAGGTGTAGATGTCGGGATTACCGTCGCCATTGAAGTCGCGAATCTGAACCGCGAGGGTGAAGTCCTGGGGTGCCGAGGCCATCGGGCGACCGTCCTCGTCGAGAAAGTGGACGTTCCACGGGGCGGGGGTGAACCGTCCCTGGCCATCGTTCAGGAAGACGATGTCTGCTTCGCCGAGTTCGATGAGCTGCCCTTTTTCGATCCGGAGCCGGTGGGCATTAGGGCCTGTGACCTGGGGGCGTCCACCGACCGTGCGGAAGACGAGCCGGGCGCCGTCGCCGCGGATGGCTTCGATGCCGAAGCGACCGAGGTAGAGATCGAGGTCGCCGTCGCCATCGAGGTCGGCGAAGGCCGCCGAAGTATTGCCGCCGGAGGTGATGAGACCGGCGGCGGCGGTGACATTGGTAAACCGGCCGTTGCCGAGGTTGATCAGCAGGGCATCGGGTCCGAGGAAGGAGGTGACGTAGAGATCGGGCCATCCGTCGCCATTGACATCGGCCGCCACGGCGCCGGTGGCGACGAGGTGGGGGAGGGCGACGCCAGCCTGGGCGGTGATATTGGTGAAGCGCCAGCCGCCGAGGTTGCGGTACAGGGCGCTGCCGCCTTGTTTGTGGCACACGAAGATGTCGCACCAGCCATCGCCGTCGAAGTCGGCCAGGGCGACCCCCGCACCGTTCATGAGATTCCGTCGGGCGCCGTAACGGGCTGGGGAGAGTTGGTTGGTACCATCGATGCCGATGGACCTGGCGCAGAGGAGGGTGAAGCCGGTTTGGGCTGGGGGAGGATTCGGGAGGGGTGCCCAGGTGAAGCTGGCAGCGGGAGGGGCGGTGCGGTTGGCCGCAGGAGCAGACAGCAGGGCTCCCCCAGCGATGGCAACGCCAAGGCCACATGGACCGAACCAACGGGGCATGCCGGGACGTTGGCGGGAGGGGGAGGGGAGCGGCAAGCGCTGAACCTGAACGAACCGAGTAGATCCAGGATTGTTTAGGCGTTTGCGGAACACTCGATCGAGTCGAGTGGAGCGTCGGAGTGCGGTGACAACATTATTACGCCTGACTCATTACAAACAAGGCAAAGTCAATAACATAATGTCAGGCTTATTGAGTTGGTGGAGTTGGTGGTGGTAGAGTCAACAATATATATTTGGTCAGGCTTACTGAATGAAGTTAACAATATACTGTCAGGCAATTTGAAATTGACTGCTGCCAGCGGCTTGCCCGGGGGGGCCAGGGTTCTACTGTGCGGGCCATGAAGCGCGGCGTTCTGTATGCGACGGCCTTTCTGGTGCTGGTCAACGTGGCCCTCCTGCTGGCGTTTCTGTTTCGCACGCCGGATCGCGGGGCGGCGCGGAGCGGAGATGATGGGAGGGCGGGGGCGGGTCAACCTGGGGTGTATGCGGTGACCGGGGTGGTGAGTGAATTGAGGAGGGACGGCTCGAATGTGGTGATCCGGCATGAGGCGATTCCCGGGTTCATGGCGGCAATGACGATGACCTTCCGGGCGCGGGACACACGGGAGGTGGCGCGGTTGCAGGCGGGAGACCGGGTCAAGTTCCGGCTGTTGGTGACGGATGAGGAGAGCTGGATTGATGGGGTGGAACGGATCGGGGTGGGGGAGCTGGCGCCGACGTTCGAGTACGAGCATTCGCGGATTGTGCGGGATGTCGAGCCGCTGGAGGTGGGGGATTCGATGCCGGACTACGTGTTCACCAACCAGTTCCGGCAACCTGTGCGCCTGGGCGACTACCGCGGGAAGGCGGTGGGGCTGACCTTTGTGTTCACGCGCTGTCCACTGCCGGATTTCTGTCCCCGGATGCTGAAGAACTTCGCGGCTGTGGAAGCGGCGCTGCGGGCCAATGCATCCGGGCCGACCAACTGGCATTTGGTGAGCATGACGATCGATCCGGCGTTCGACACGCCGGAGGTGCTGCGGGCGCAGGCCGAGAGCTACCGGTACGATCCCCGTCGGTGGACCTTTCTGACGGGCGCATTGATCGACATCGATGCCCTCACCGAGCAGGTGGGCCTGGTGTTCCGCAGGCAATCGCCGGATGCCCTGCCGGACCACAACTTGCGGACGCTGGTGATCGACCCGGAGGGCCGGTTGGCGAAGATCATCGTGGGCAACACGTGGAAGCCGGAGGAACTGACCGCCGACATCCAGGCGGCGGCGAGGGGGCTGCCGGTCGAACGGTAACCGCAGGGCAGGGGCAGGGCTACCGGGGCCCGAATCTTTGGCTGAAAATAAGATGACAGTCGAAAAATATGTTGACCTAGGAAATAAAATATTAAGTCAGGCTTATAATGTTGACCGCGAGGTTGAGTTCTACGAGGCCGCAACGGTGTGGAGCGTTGGGTTGAGGACTCGCGGAGCTCGTCCCTCCGATTCCCTGCCTCCTCACCCACAACTCCGGGATGCACCGGGGTTGGGTTGCTGGGGCGGGGAGCTTTCGACACGACAGCCGGGCGGGGATCGGTCAGGGTCGGGGGAAGGGGAATCAGGACATGGCCACGCTCGTGTTTGACATCGAGACCGCGGCGATGCCGGCGACGGCATTCGACGAGGCTCAACTGGAATACCTGTTTCGGGATGCTCAGCGGTTTCCGGAGGGACCGGAACGCGAGGCGCGCCAGTCGGAGTTGGAGCGGCAGTTCAGTCTTTACCCGCTGACCGCGCAGGTGGTGTGCATCGCGATGGTGAACGCCGACAGCAGTCGCGGGCAGGTGCTGCACCTGGCGGACGATTTCGAGCCGGACGACGAGGGGGAGGTGAAGTTCGTGCCGTTCGCGGAGGAGGGAGAGCTGCTGCACGATTTCTGGGAACTGGCGAAGCGGTACGACCATGTGGTGACGTTCAACGGGCGGGGGTTCGATGTGCCGTTCCTGTACCTGCGCTCGGCGGTGCTGGCGGTGCAGATCTCGAGGAAGGACTGGTTGGGATACCGGTTTCAGACGGAGCCCCACTGCGATCTGGCGGAGCAGCTCACGTTCTATGGGGTGAGCGGGAGGGACGGCGCGGCGCGCCGGTTCAACCTCGATTTCTACTGCAAGGCGTTCGGCATCGCGTCGCCCAAGGGGGAAGGGGTGACCGGGATGGATGTGACACGGCTGATGGAGGAGGGGCAGCACCGGCGGATCGCCGAGTATTGCCTGCGGGACGTTCGGGCTACGGTGTCGTTGTACCAGATCTGGAAGGAGCGGCTGGCGGGGGTGAAGTAGGGGGAGTGGGGAGTGGGGAGTGGGGAGTGGCGAATCGGGGGGGGCAGGGGACGTTGTGATTTGTCCCTCGTGGTGCACGCCGTTCATGGGGACTGATGTCGGTGCCCACCGGGATTGGAGGGGAGTTTTTGGGGAGCTGGAGGCGATGCGATCGGGTTGAGGTTGGTGCAGGCAGGCGTCAGGGTCCGATGCCGTGATACCGAAGTGGCGTTCCCCCTGGCGGCTGGTCATGGCACAGATGCGGGTGGATCCGGGCGATTGCAGGGTGCAGCCATGTGGGGCCGATCGTGGCCGGGGAATGGGCGGGTTGGGAGACGATCGGATGCTCGATGGCGGTGGCGGGGGTGGGGGATGAGATATGCCGGGGGCCTTACGGGGAGGAGGCGCTGCTGCCGGTCAACCTGGTGCTTCCCGATCCCGCGGCGGGGAGGGGTGACGGAGGTGTGGTCTAAGCCGTAGCCATGCAGCAAGGTCGGGCGCGCTGGCTTGATCTTTTCGGGCAAGAGCTTCGTCGTTCGCTCGTTACGTATCCCGGTTTCGATACGCGCCTCGCTCACTCCTCGCCCTGCCCGAAAATCTGCGGCGCCATCGCTTTCCTCCTTACTGCATGGATACGGCGAAGGGGCGGGTGACTTTATGCGTGCCGCCAAACGACCATTGCGCCGGGCGGGCCGGGAGGGGTACCAGTCGGTCATCGCCATCGGGCGAGAACCGGAATGAAGACTCAGCGCACATCGAAGCGGACCCGCCCTGCGGGATTTACCCTGATCGAACTGCTGGTGGTGATCGCCATCATTGCGATTCTGGCGAGCATGCTGTTGCCGGCGCTGGCCAAGGCGAAGGAGAAGGCGCACCAGGTGAACTGCCTGTCGAACCTGAAGCAGCTCAATCTGGCGCTGTTGCTGTACGCGGAGGATTTCGACGGGATTTTTCCGGGGGCGGCGTCGCGGGGTTCGTATGAGCCCATGCGGGAGGACTGGATCTTCTTCAATGTGAACCGGGCGGTGTCGGACCGGGAATTCTTCAACAACCCGCGCAACAGCGCGATCGGGCCGTACATCGGGAGTTTCAACACCAATCTGTTCCGCTGCCCGGGGGACCGGGATGTGATCCAGCGGGCTCTCCAACACTCGCGCAATCCGAGTTCGGGCAACCCCTATCTCTACAGCTACTCGCTGACGAGCATTGTCGAGGGCGGGGTGAACAAGGGGATTTCCTCGATCTACGGGCCGGGGGTTCCACCGCTGCACTTCCGGATCACGCAGATCCGGAATCCGACGCGCAAGCCGACGTTTGTGGAGGAGAACGGCGAGGCGATCCGGGGGGATGTGATTGACGACGGCCGCTTTGTGGCGCCGGGGAACATCCTGAGCGGGCGGCACAGGTTCCAGACGGGTGTCCGGGTTCCGATGCCGACCTACCGGGACCGGGGTCGGGCTTCGGCGGGGTTTGCGGACGGGCATGTGGAGGTGATTGCGCCGAGCTACACGCTGCTGCCGGACAACTACGATCCGACGCGTTGAGGCGGTGCATCGGCGGTTCGACAGGCGGGGGCGGGGCTGGTAGAAGCGCCCGGTGATTCGCCCGAACATCCTGGGCTGGCGGCAGATTGCGGCCCGGCGACGGCTGCTGGTCGTGGCCGGGCCGTGCGTCATCGAGAGCGAGGCGATGTGCATCGAGGTGGCGCGGGCGATGAAGCGGGCCTGCGACCGGGTGGGGGCGGCGTATGTGTTCAAGGCGAGCTACGACAAGGCGAACCGGACTTCGGCGGAGTCGTTTCGGGGTCCGGGTATGGAGGAGGGGTTGGGGGTTCTGGCGCGGGTCCGGGAGCGGGTGGGGGTGCCCGTTCTCACCGATGTGCACACGGAGGAGGAGGCGCGGGCGGCGGGGGGGCGGGTGGACATTCTGCAGATCCCGGCGTTTCTCTGCCGGCAGACGGAATTGATCCGGGCGGCGGTGGGGACGGGGCGGATGGTGAATCTGAAGAAGGGGCAGTTTCTGGCGCCGGACGACATGGCGCAGGTGGTGAGGAAGGCGCAGGGTTTCGGCGGGAGCCGGCTGCTGGTCACCGAGCGGGGAACGACGTTCGGGTATCACAATCTGGTGACGGACATGCGGGCGTTTCCGATTCTACGGCGCACGGGTTGTCCGGTGGTGATGGACGCCACGCATGCGGTGCAGTTGCCGGGCGGCGGGGGGGACCGGTCGGGGGGGCAACGGGAGTATGCGCCGGTGCTGGCGCGAGCGGCGCTGGCGGCGGGGGCGGACGGGGTGTTTGTCGAGACGCATCCCGAGCCGGACCGGGCCCTGAGCGACGGTCCGAATTCGATTCCGCTGGACGCCATGCCGGCCCTGTTGCGGGGTTGGGCGAAGCTGTTTGAACTCTGCCATGTCTGATGTGACCCCTGAACTCCATGAGCGTCTGGCGCGGGTGCGGATCCTGCTGTGCGACGTGGACGGCATTCTGACCGACGCCTCGATCTATGTGGGCGAGGACGGGGAGTACAAGCGCTTCAATGTCCGGGACGGGCTGGGGTTGGTGATCTGGCGGCGGGAAGGCTACCGGGTGGGCTGGGTGTCGGCGCGGCCCTCGGCGGCGACGGCGCTGCGGGCGGACGAGTTGGAGGTGGATTTCCTGGTGCAGCAGAAGGGCTCGAAGGTGAAGGCGATCGAGCAGCGGCTGGCGGCGGATGGGGGCACCTGGGAGGAGGTGTGCTACATGGGGGACGACATTGTGGATTTGGGCCCGCTGGAGCGGGCGGGACTGGCGGTGTGCGTTCCGACGGGTCATCCGGAGGCCCTGGCCCGGGCGCATTACGTCACGACGCTGGGGGGAGGCCAGGGGGCGGTGCGGGAGGTGATCGAACTGATTCTGCGCGCCCAGGGCCGATGGTCGCGCATCGTTGGGGAGTATCTGGCATGAACGCGATCGCTGCCCTGGCGCGGGTCGCCGTGACGGTTGCCGTGACGGCCACCACGGTCGCGATGATCGTCCGGGAGGTTTCGGCGCAGGAGCGGACGGGTCCGCAGGTCACCATCGAGGGTGGGTTTCGGGCACCGATTGGAGACGGCACACGGACGGTGGCGGTGGTGAGCGGGCGGGATGCGCGGCCTAGCCTGGTGGCGGGGGTGATGGAGGTCACGGAGTTCCGGTTGGAGACGTTTCGGGACGATCCGGCGCGCACGACCCAGCTTGAGGTGACGTCGCCGCTGGCGGTTTTCGCCACCGCGGGCGGGCGCGGGGCGACTTCGGATCGGGAGATTCATTTGCGGAGTGCCGACGGCCGGTTCGAGGTGAGCGGGCAGGGGTGGTCATGGACTCAGGCGAGCGGGATGCTGGTGGTGTCGAACCGGGTGCGAACCCTGTTGCGTCGGGCGACGGGTGGGCCTGATCGGGCGCCGGTGGAAGTGACCGCGGGGCGGCTGGAGTACAACCTGCGGACGGGCGACACGCGGTTTGTGGGCGACTGTCTGGCCGTGGATCCGGGGGAAGCGACGTTGCGGGCGGGTCAACTGGTCTCGGCGCTGGGTCTGGACACGGATCGGCCGCAGCGGATCGAGGCGAGCGATGAGGTGGCGATCGAGCTGGTGCGGCCGGGGCGGTTGGGGCGCGCCACCGGGGCGCGGGCGACCTACGTGGCGGACACGCCGGGCGAACGGATTGTCCTGAGCGGGGCGACGACCTGGCAGTATGGACCGGGGGAAGGGGCGGCGGATGAACTGGAGCTGCATCCGGGGGAGGAATCGTATGTGGCGCGGGGTGCGGCGCGGCTGCGACTGCAGCCGCCGGTGTCCGAAGGCGAGGATACCGCGAGCCGGGAGCCTGTGGACGTGCTGGCGGAGGTCATTGAGGCGAGGCCGGGGCGACTGGTGTTTTCGGGGCCGGTGACCGCACGGCAAGGGGAGGGCCTCGAACTGGAGGCGGCAGCGATGGAGGTGTTGCTGGCAGACGATGCGGGCGCGTCGTGGGGTGCGGCGGCGGTCCGCCAGTTGACGGCGACCGGGGCGGTGCGGGCGCGGGTTCCGGTGGCGGGCGACCGGCTGGAGTTGGGTGGGGAGCGGATGGTTTACAGTGTGGGCGAGCACGCCCAGATCGACTTCACGGGAGACCCGGTGTGGCGGGCCCGGGGTTATGCGGGGCGGGCCGGCCGGCTGGTGATACATCCCGAGGTGCCGGCTTTCCAGGCATGGGAGCGGGTGAGGGTCCATTGGCAACCGGAAGGTTCGGGGTCGGACGGCGCGGGTGGGGCAGGTGGCGCGGACGGGGCAGGTGGCAGCGGTGCCGGGCCGATCGAGCTGGAGTCGGAGCGATTGCGGGTGGAGGGACGGGCGGCGTGGGTGACGGGCGGGGTGACGATCCGTCGGGCGGACTGGGAGTTGCGTTCGAGCGAGGTGGAATTGGGGTTGGGGCCGGAAGGGGGGCTGCGCGAGATGGCGGCCGGGGACGGAGTGGAACTGGATTATCGCATGACAGAGCGTCCCTCGGGGGGGGGCACGGAGGGGCAGCCGTTTTTTGCCACGTTGCTGCGCGAGGCGGCTGCGGAGGCGAGTTTGTGGCGGATGCGGGCGGACCGGATGCGTGCGGTGCTGGCGCCGGGGACCTCGGCGCTGGCCTCCCTGGACGCCGACGGCGCCGTGCGGATCGGGCATCCGGCATTGAGCGCGGAGGGCGGCGGGCTGGCGTACCGGGTTGAGGACGGGACGTTGCGCCTGCTGGAGGGGGCCCGGATCTCGATGATCGACGGGATGGAGATCGTGGGGCAGCCGGCGACGGCGCTGGCACTGGATCTGGCGTCGGGACGATTCCGGGTTGAAGGACCGGTCCGGAGGATGACCCTTCCGGCGCGGTCTCTGCCGGGGTCTGGAACGCCGGCGGAAGGAGCGTCGAGGCGCCGGCGATGAGAGGGTGGAGGTCCGGGAGAACGAGATCGACAGGTGTCATCATGGGATTGCTGAAAGTCGAGGAACTGAGAAAGAGCTACCGTGGGCGGGCGGTGGTGAACGGCGTTTCGATCCGGGTGGAGGCGGGCGAGGTGGTGGGGTTGCTGGGTCCGAATGGCGCGGGCAAGACCACCAGCTTCAACATGGTGGTGGGGTTGATCCGGCCGGACGGGGGTCGGGTGGAGTTTGAAGGGGCGGAGGTGACGCGGTTGCCGATGCATTTGCGGGCACGGCGGGGGATCGGGTACCTGACGCAGGAGCCCTCGGTGTTCCGGAAGCTGACGGTGGAGGAGAACATCCTGGCGATTCTGGAGACGTGCCGGGGGACGCGGGCGGACCGGGCGATGCGGCTGAAGTATCTGCTCGAGGAGCTGGATCTGACGCGGCTGGCGCGGAGCAGGGCGTACCTGCTCAGCGGCGGCGAGAAGCGGCGGCTGGAGATCACGCGGGCGCTGGTGACGCATCCGAAGCTGCTGCTGCTGGACGAGCCGTTCAGCGGCATCGACCCGATTGCGGTGCACGAGGTGCAGAAGATCGTGCGGCGGCTGCGGGAGCGCGGGCTGGGCATTCTGATCACGGACCACAACGTCCGGGACATTCTCAAGCTGGTGGATCGCGCGTACCTGATTTACCGGGGCGAAGTGGTGTACGAAGGCCCGGCCGAGCAGCTGGCCCGCGATCCGAAGGCCCGCGAGATCTATCTGGGTCCGGAGTTCAACCTGTAACCGCCATGGGCACGTTCAGCGACGTCATCATTCCGCAGGTCACGGTCGAGCAGTTCGTCAACGAGTGCGGGGAGCGCCTCGACATGAAGTTGATCTCGGGGGAATCGGGGATGAAGCGGCTGATCCGGGAGCCGACGTTGAACCGGCCGGGGCTGGCGCTGTCGGGGCACACGCGGTTTTTTGCGTGTCACCGCATCCAGGTGCTGGGGAGCATGGAGCTTCATTTTCTCCGGGAACAGACGGCGGCGGACCGGGCGTTGGCGTACAGCATTCTGTTTGCCTCGACGGTGCCGTGCGTGGTGATTGCGCGCAGTTTGCGGCCGGACGCGGGGATGCTGGCGGCGGCGGAGCATGCGGGGATACCGGTGTTCCGGACCCGGCAGATCACGATGAAGTACATCAACCGGGCGACGATTGTCCTGGAGACCATGTCGGCGCCGCGGACGTCGCTGCACGGGAGCATGGTGGACATTCTGGGGGTGGGGGTGGTGATCCAGGGGGAGAGCGGGATTGGCAAGAGCGAGGCGGTGCTGGCCCTGATCGAGCGCGGGTACGGGCTGGTGGCCGACGATTTTGTCCGGGTGCGATTGCACGACGACTGCGAGTTGCAGGCGTCGCCGAGTCCGCTGGCGCAGCATCTCATGGAGGTGCGGGGCATCGGGATTGTGGATGTGGCGCGGATGTTCGGGGTGCGGGCGGTGCAGGAGCAGAAGCGGGTGGACCTGGTGGTGAGCCTGAAGCCGTGGTCGGAAGTGGCCGACGTGGACCGGTTGGGGATTGACCAGGAGTTCGTGAAGATTCTTGGGATCGACATTCCGCACATTGTCATTCCGGTGCGGCCGGGCCGGGATCTGGCGCGGTTGATCGAGGTGGCGGCGCTGCAGGTGAAGCTGAGGGCGGCGGGGCACAATGCCGGGATGGAACTGAGCCAGCGGGTGCAGCAGCGCATCCAGGCCGGAATCGAGGCGAACCGGGGTGAGACGGAGCGGGGCGAGGAGGTGGAGCCGAGTCCGCCGGCGGGGTGGTGACGGGGTGCCGGGTGGGGTCAGAGCACCGGGCCGAGGATCCAGGGGGCGAACTCCTCGTCGCCGATGCCGGCGAGTTCGCTGAGGGTTTTCTGGCCGCCGGCCATGGCGAGGATTCGTTCGAAGATGCGGTGTCCCACGGCTTCGACCGATTCGGTGCCGTCGAGGATGGTGCCGGCATTGAGGTCCATGTCCTCGTTCATCCAGTCGAAGAGGGGGGTGGTGGTGGCGACCTTGAGGCAGGGCGTGGGTTTGCAGCCGTACACGCTGCCGCGTCCGGTGGTGAAGACGGCGACGTTGCAGCCGCCGGAGACGAGGCCGGTCATGCTGACGGGGTCGTAGCCGGGGGTGTCCATGAAGCAGAGGCCGCGGGTGGTGACGGGTTCGGCATAACCGAGCACGGCGTTCAGGGGGGACAGGCCGCCCTTGGCGACGGCGCCGAGGCTTTTTTCGCGGATGGTGGTGAGGCCGCCGTCCTTGTTGCCGACGGAAGGATTGTTGTCGATGGAGGCGTGGTGGCGGCGGACGTGATTCTCCCACCAGCGGATTCGATCGAGCAGTTGTTCCGCCACGGCCGGGGTGGCGGCGCGGGCGGTGAGGAGGTGTTCGGCGCCGTAGATTTCGGGGGTTTCGGCGAGGACGGAGGCGCCGCCGTGACGGACGAGGAGGTCGGAGGCGACGCCGAGGGCTGGGTTGGCGGTGATGCCGCTGGCGCCGTCGGAGCCGCCGCAATTGAGGGCGAGGGTCAGGCGGTCGAGGGGTTGGGGGGACCGGCGGAGGGCATTGGCGGCGGGCAGGAGGCGGGCGACGGCGTGGACGGCGGCTTCGACGGTTTTCCGGGAGCCGCCCTGGGCTTGGATGTTGAGGACGGCGGCGGGGATTTCGCCGTCGCGTGGGTCCTCGAGGAGTTCCTGCCGGAGGAGGGCGGTGGTCTGGTTGACCTCGCAGCCGAGCCCGATGAGGACGTAGCCGGTGATGTTGGGATGGCGGGCGATGCCGCCGAGCACGCGTTGGAGGAGGCGCGTGGGTTCGTCCGGCGACATGGCGCAGCCGCTCTTGTGGGTGAAGGCCACGACGCCATCGACGCCGGGGAAATCGCGGGCCAGGTCCGGACCGCGGAAACGGTCGGCGACGTAGCGGGAGACCGAGGCGGAGCAGTTCACGCTGGAGAGGACGGCGAGGTAGTTGCGGGTGCCGGCTTTGCCGCCGGGCCGCGAATAGCCGGGAAAGGTGCGTTGCTCCTCGAAGGGGGGTGGCGTGTGGGGTTGGGGCGGGGTGGCGGGGGCGTGCGGTGAGGAGGATTCACCCAGGGCGACGTTGTGGGTATGCACGTGGGCGCCGGCGGGAATGGCTTCCCGGGCGAGGCCGATGATCTGGCCGTACTTCAGGATCGGTTCGCCGCGTGCCAGATCGACGAGGGCCAGTTTGTGGAGGGGCGGGATTTTGTCGCGCACCACGAGCGACTGGGCACCGAGCTGGAGGGTTTGTCCGGGGAGGAGCGACCGCCGGGCGACGGCCACGGAATCGGACGGGTGCAACCGGATGACGGCGGGGAGGGGCGTCATGGAAGACGCTCACCACTCGCCATCGACGAGCAGGGAGGTGATGTTGCGGGCGAGGTTGCCGGCGAGGAGGGGCATGGACTGGCGCTCGGCGCTGGGGAGATCCGGCTGGATGCGGAGGAGGGTGTGACCCTGGACTTCACGGTCGAGGAGGACGCGACCGGAGGCTCGCTCGATGGCGGTGACGTGAGCGACGACCTGCCAGCGGTAATCGCGGAGGACGCGGGTATCCTGGGGCAGGAAACTTTCCTCGAGGCGGTCGATGCGCCGGACGACGCCGCTGACCACGATGTCGGCTTCGCTGCGGCGGGCGAGGCGGAAGGTGCCTTCCTGTTGGAGTTGTCCGCGCAGGGCCGTGGCGAGGCTGTCGGTGACGCGCGGTTCGAAGGTTTGGTTTTCGAAGGGGAGGACGGCGAGGGAACGTGCGCCGGCGGGGGCACCGGATGTTGGTCCCAGGCGGTAGGCGCAGCCGGCATGGCCAGCGACGATGGCCAGGGCCAGGAGCAGCGGTGCGGCGACGCGGGCCGGGCGGTTCATGGGGTGGGGGCGAGCGGGTCGAATGGAACGGCCGGGGTGACGGGCACGGAGGACTCGGCCTCGGCGGCGCGCTGGCGGCTGCGGCGCTGGCCGATGTCGGCGATGCGTTCGCGGGCTTCCTGGACGCGCGGGGCATCCGGTTCGTTGACGAACCGTGTGTAGAGGTCCACGACCTCGGCGTAGTAGATCACGGCGCCGTCGAGGCGGCGCTTGCGTTCGTAGTAGCGGGCGATGCGGTAACTGCCTTCGGCGCGGACGCGGTAGAGTTCGACGATATGGTCGCGGCACTCGGGGACACGGGGGTCATTGGGGAAGAGCGCGATGAAATCGGTGAAGGCGTCGATGGCCTTGCCGGCGGCGCTCTGATCGTACTCGGCTTCGCGGGCTTCCCGAAGGAGGGCCATGCCGGCGCGATGGAAGGCCTCGGCGGCGATCGCGGGCTGATCGTTGTAGCGGTCGGCAGCCCGTTCGTAGGCGCGGACGGCGAGGGTCCATTCGCGCTGCCGTTCGCGGGCGGTGCCGATGTTCATCTGGGCCTCGGGGGCGAGGGCGCTGTAGGGCCCGTTGCGGACGATCTTCTCGTACATGTCCACCACCTTGTCGCGGTCACGGCCGAGGGGGATGACGCCCCAGAGGTAGAACCACTTGCCGTCGAGGTAGAGGGTGGCGATGTCGAACTGGCGGCGCAGGACTTCCTCGTAGTTGTCGAGTTTCGGGTAACGTTCGATGAGATCCTGGTAGGCGCGGAAGCCGCGGTCGGCGCGACCGCGTTCCTCGTAGGCACGGCCGAGCAGGTATTGGGCCTGGGGTGCGAAATCGGACAATGGCCAGACGCGGGTCACCCGTTTGGCGGCCCGCGAGGCGAGGCGGAACTTGCCTTCGTCGAAGGCTTCCTGGGCCGTTTCGAGCTGATCCTTCGCGCGGTCCCGGCGCCAGCGTGCGCCGCCCACCGGTTCATAGGTCCAGCCTTCGCCGGGCCGGTAGATCAGGGGCGCCGGCGACCGGAACGGCAGGAGACAGAGGGCCAGCGCGATCAGAACCGGCCCGGACGAGCGAACGCGCATGGCGCGCACGCTAGGGAACGCTCTGCCGCGGCGTCAAGGAACCCGTCCCGTCGTTCGCATGCCGGCTTGCCATGGGGCAGGGATTCCGGGTTGGGTGGCGACGTCTCCCGCCGGTGCGATGGATCCATCGGGGAGCGACTCGAGCCATGCAATACCCATCCCAGTTCTCCCATTCCTTCGTCCTGCTGGCCGCCCTGGTTGCCGCCGGCACCGTCGTGGCCTCCGAGCCGACGGTGTTGACGTTTCAGCGCACGCAACTGAGCGACCAGTTCTGGGCGGAGGGCGCGCATTTCGGCGATCTGAACAATGACGGCTTCAACGACGTTATCGCGGGCCCGTGGTGGTGGGAGGGGCCGGATTTCTCCAGGCGCCACGAGTACTACCCGGCGACCGCGACGTTTGAGTTGAGGTTGACCCCGATGACGACGGTCCGGGTGCCGGGTTTCGAGGGGACGCTGGGATCGCGGAACACGTATTCGGACAACTTCTTCATCTGGACGTACGACTTCAACCGGGATGGCTGGCTGGACATCCTGCAGGTCGGGTTCCCAGGGCAGGAGACGGCATGGTACGAAAATCCGCGGGGACGGCCGGGCCACTGGAGGCGGCATGGGGTGCTGGAGGAGACCTCGAACGAGTCGCCGACCTTCACGGATCTGACCGGGGACGGGCGGCCCGAACTGGTGTGCATCAACGGGGGGCGGTACGGGTATGCGCGACCGGACTGGAGCGATCCATCGAAACCGTGGCGGTTTCATCCCATCACGCCGAACAAGAACTACGGGCGGTTCACCCACGGGTTGGGGGTTGGGGACATCAACGGTGACGGGCGCATGGACCTGATCGAGAAGGACGGATGGTGGGAGCAACCGGCATCGTTGGAGGGGGATCCGGTGTGGACCTTCCACCCGCAATTCTTCGGGACCGGGGGTGCGCAGATGTATGCGTACGATGTCGATGGCGACGGGTTGAACGATGTGATCACCAGCCTGGCGGCCCATGGGTTCGGGCTGGCGTGGTATCAGCAGTACCGCGAAGGCGGGCGGATCGGGTTCCATGAGCACATCATCATGAACAAGGAACCTTCGGAGAACCGGTACGGTGTGAAGTTCTCGGAGATCCACGCCATCGACCTGGTCGATATGGACGGGGACGGCGTGAAGGACATCGTGTTGGGCAAGCGGTTCTGGTCGCACGGGAGGACGGGAGACCCGGATCGGAACAATGCGGCGGTGTTATATTGGTTCCGGATTCACCGGTTGCCCGGCGGGGGCGTGGATTTCGTGCCGTACCTGGTGGACGACGATTCCGGGGTGGGCACGCAGGTGGTGGCGGGCGACGTGAATGGGAACGGCTGGCCGGACATCGTGGTGGCCAACAAGAAGGGGATTTACATCCACCACCAGGTGCGCCGCACGGTGGATCGGGCCACCTGGGAGAAGGCCCAACCGGCGCCCTTGCGGCAGTGACGATCCGTGCCGGGCACCGTGCACCCATCGCTCAGTCGGGCAGGCGCTGGCGGTAGCGCACCTGCAAGCGGACCGGCCCCGGCGGGGCGAGGGTCCGCGCGAAGCGCAGTTGAGGATGAGCCTCGACGGCGCGACCGAAGTCGCCGAAGGCGCCGAGGTCGGAAGGCGCGGATTGCGATTCGAGATTGCCGGAGACCGGGTGGAGTTCGAATCCCTTGGGAAAGGCCACGACCCATTCGAGCATGCCGGCGGTCAGCGGGATCTCGGGCAGGGCGAGGTCGAGTGACCCGATGAAGCCAAGGCGTTCCGGAGGCTGGGCCAGACGGATCGAGATGCTGACCGGACGCGACGGATGGTCGCGCGTGGGCAGGCGAACACGACACCAGCCGTCCTCGACCGGAGGGGCCGCGATTTCAGAGCCGTCCACCAGTACGGAGATGGGGCGTGCGCCTTCGGGCAGGCGGAGATGGAACAGGCCTTCGTGGGCGGCGGGCAGTTCGAACTCGGCAAAGTGCGTGCGGTCGCCATCGGCGTTGACGACCGTCAGGTGGCGGGCCTGGCGCAGCCCGATGCCGTACAGGCGCGACCGCGGGTCCGCCGCGTCGCCGGATTCTGGAACCGGGTGCGGGTCGCGATCGGGCCATTCCACGATGAGGACGGATGTGCCCTGCACGCCGACTTCGAAGTGCGCCCCGAGGTCATGCGGTGTGCGGGTCCAGACGTCGCCATGGCGGAAGGTCACGTCGGCCCGGTCGAGTTCGAGGAGCACGGTCCCCGGGAATGGTAGCAGCAGAGGGATCCGGGCCGTTCGCCGCCCTTCGGCGGTGTCCACTGGGACTCGGGCGGCGAACCGAACTGTGGCCCGGTCGCGAATCGAGGCGGTGAGCCCCACTCCCGGGGAGAGCTGAACGGACTCCATCGAGCCGTCGAGATCTGATTCCAGGACCCAGGACGTGATGTGCGCAGGGGTGTCGATGAGGGCGAGCGGGACGCTGCCGGGGCGGACAATTTCGAACGACGCCTCTCCTTCGACGGCGAGATGGCGGGCATCGGGACGGACTTGGTACCGGGCATGGCCGGGGGCGAGAAGGGGAGTGGCAGACGTGTTGGTGGCGGCGGGGGCAGGACGGGTCCACGTCTCCGGCAGCCGGATCTCGATGGATTCAGCGGGGGCACGGACGGGGGCCAACCCAGTGAGGAGCAGCAGGGCCGCGAGGCTGGGGGCAGGGGCTGTCGCACGACGGAGTGCCCGGTTCTGAAGGTCGATGAGAACGCCCAGCGTGAGCGTGCCGAGGCAGAGGAGAACCATGCCGCGATTCCATCCGGCGAATGCCGCCAGGGTCGGAAAGACCTGGTAGAGAATCAGGCCCAGCGGCAGGACAACCAGCCCGAGGCGCCGTCCGGTAATCCACCGGACATGGTTCGCCAGCAGGGCTCCCGGGATGACGGCCGCAAGCGTCACGGCGGCGGCCAGGGAGAACCGGGAACTCAGGTACACCACCAGGGGAAAGTAGAGGGCATACGCGGCGATCAACGTCAGCGTCTGCGGGACCCCGACGGATGGGAGCGGAAGGAGCATGGCCCCGACGGTGGCGAGGAAGAGGAGGCTGATGACGGGTCCCATCTCAAGCAACTGCAGCAGCGAGTGTTGAGGGCTGCGGCCATCCACCACCGCGGCGACCAAGGACTCCGGTCCAAGGAAGTCGAAGCGCTCCCAGACAAGGGGATCGCCGGCATCGGTGACCAGGCCGTCACCGGATTCGAAGTGGAGCGTGTCGATGCCGTGCCGGCGGAAGGTGATGCGGAGGTGGCGGTTCGGGAGTCCGTCGGACTCGACCACGCGGTAGGCGAGTTGTTGCAGCGAGGCGACCTCGTATTCCAAGGAGAACGAGGCGACCGAGCCTGTTCCGACTTTCCCGCTCCAGATCCATTCCTGCGGGGAGTCCTCCCGAATGCCGGGGATTGACGTCGCCAGTTGGAGGCGGTTGACCGGCCTTGACCCCGAGCGGTGGACGCCATCCAGGCGCGGGTGCGGGAACCGGAAGAGCAGGAAGACCTCCTCGGGAAGGGTGTTGGTGAGGGTGTAGATGGCACGAACGGTTCCGCCCATGTCGGTGACCGTGCGGAGACCGCGATGGTCCCGCCGGCCCCGCATGACGAACTCGATATCGCTGCGGTCCGGCTTGACGGGTTGAACGACGGCAATGTCGTCCGGGACGCGGCGCAGCATCAGGCGTGGCCCGTCCTGGACGAGGGATGCCCGGGGGGCGGGACCTGGGGCGCCGGAGAATTGGGGTCGATGCCGCATGAGTTGGTGGAGGCTGAAGAAGCCGCAGGAGACGACGATCCAGCCGAGGACGACGGCGGCGACCTTGAGTCGCATGGAGGAGGGGAGCGGGGATGCGGACATGGGCGTGAGAGTGAGGGTGATGCGACCAGGCGAGACCGAGCGCTGCGTACGGCATGCAGGTGACGCTGTGTACTATAGGATGCAAGGTAGTGTGCATAGCAAGCTAATAGGTATGAGATGGGTGATGGCCCGAATCCTTGGCGCTGGCGAAGGCTTTGGCTTGAGTGAGGATGGCTGAGGCCTTCCGGGGGGGGGCTTGGGTTTGAAGTTCGTTGGAGGGAGTGCGGGCGGGTTGAGGCACCCCATCGAGTCAAGAGTCAGGAAGGGGACAATCGGTCCGGGATGGAAAATAAAAAGCCTGGTGGAAAATAAAAAGCCTGGCAAAAAGAGGTATTGACCAAGCATTTAATAAGCCGGGCAGTTTAATGTTGATTGTTGACGATCCGCGACCCGGTGGTCTCCAGCGGTGGGACGGAGGGAGAGGATGGGATTGCTGGGGGATATCGAGCAGGAGCATTGCGACAATAATAAAATATAAAATGCCAGACCATATATAATTAAATCGGCAGGATTGGGGGGCGGAGAGGCACGCGGGGGTGGATTCGGAGGCGGTTCGGGCGGGATGGGTCAACAACAACGGATTCGCCCGGGGTGAGGGGGATGACTGCCGCTTGAACAGATCCCACCGTTGCAGATCTGGCACATCGACGACGGGGCCTTTCTTTGTACCTGGGGGTTGAAGGGGTTTGTTAAACAGCCTGGCAAATTGATATTGACCACGGAGGATGGGATTGATGGGGGATATCGGGCGGGAGTGTTGCGACAACAACAAAATGCCAGACCATCCACTTAGCATGACATCAACAACTAATTGGCTGACACACTATGCATTGTAACAGGGGGATATTGGGCGGGAGCGGCACGACAACAAGTAAATGCCAGACCATGTATTTAGTTTCCGATGCGGGTCCGGGGCCCCGCTCAACCGGCGTTCCGGCTTCAGCAGGCCATGGCCATGCGCCGGAGCCCGGCTTCAATCCCATTCCCGTACACGCGAAAGCGTGGACACCTGGCGGACGTTTGATTTCGATTTCTTGGGACATCGGCAGGGCGGGTCGCTCAGCATTCCCAAACGGAAAGGCCGGATCCCCTTGGGGGATCCGGCCGGATTGGCTGCGCCAGCCTGCGGATTACTCGGTGACCGAGATTTTGCGCGGCTTCAGGTGTTCGCGGCGGGCCAGGTGGAGGGTCAGGACCCCTTGGTCCACCCGGGCCGTGATCTTGTCGGTGTCGATCTCGGGATCGAGTTCGAACACCCGGCGGAAGTCTCCTTCCCCGGACTCGCGATAGTGCACGCCCTCGGTGGGCGTGATGCCTCGTCGGCCGAGCAGGGTGAGTTCGTTCCGGTCGAGGTAGATTTCCAGGCTGTCGCGGGTGACGCCCGGCATGTCCGCCTCGAGGAGATAACCCTCCGGGGTTTCGTAGATGTTGACCGGCGGAATCGCGTACTGGACGCGTTCGGTGGCGGCGTTTTCCGGTTCACGTTGGGCAACGGTTTTCATCGTTTGATCTCCTTCCTTGAAGGGTTCGTGTCTGGATGGGTCCCGGTTACTCGGCGCTGACGGCGATCTGCTTCGGGCGCGCCTCGGCGGCCACCGGGAGCGTGATGGTGAGGATGCCGTCCTTGTAGGAGGCCTTGACGCGGTCGGCCTCGACCGCCTTGGGCAGGGTGACGGAGCGCTGGAAGCGCCCGGTGAACCGTTCCGTCCGGTAGCCGGTAGCATCCTGGCGCTTTTCGTCTGCGCGTCGTTCCCCGGAGATGGACAGGACGCCGTCGTGAAGCCCGATTTCGAAGTCCTCCCGCTTCATGCCGGGGACTTCCAGTCGCACGAGGAGGTTTTCCTTGTCTTCATAGACGTCGAGGGCAGGGGCCCAGACATTGAAGAAGGGGCTGCCGACCAAGGGGTTGGCGGCGCCTTCGAACAGGCGTTGGAGGTCCTCCTGCAGGCGCGCCATCGGAGCAAGCGGCGAACGGCTCCAGAAGGAGGTGGGACGGGTGAGATTCAGAAGTGTCATGGCTGATCCTTTCTCGTTTGCGTTGTGTTGCAGACAAGAGGGAGGAAGCGGGTGGCATGCCAAGGGTGAAGACGAGTCATTTCGATGTCCATGTAGCTTATTTCCAGGATCTTGCAGAGAGGGGCGGCCGGTTGAAGCAAGGTGGCAAGTGCGCCAACATGACACAGTTGGATTTAATAAAAATATTGAGAGTCATATTGACTCTATTAAGGCCCATCGGGCCGGTGGGATGTGGGGGGAGGGGAGGGCTTGGGGGTGGTTTTGGAAGGCGGGTGTTCCGGGGGAGTCTGGTGTGGATGCAAGGCGCTGGGTGGCGAGCGGTGTGATGCTTCGCCGCTTCCTTTGGCCGGTGGGCGCCCTCAGCCCTCTGGTGGGGGGAGGTGGATGACGGTCAGGCGAAGCCCGTTGGCGTCGGCCCAGCCTCGATGCACGGCGATGCCCAGGCCAGGGGCGACCGTGGACGGATTCGGGAGGAGCCGGGGGTCCATCCACGAGTTCAGGGCAGCGGCGGCTCTGGCGGTCGTTTCCGTGAGGGCGGCCCAGCGGGTGGCATGGGCGAGGGCGGCGGCGAGGGGATTCCCGGGCGGTCCGAAACGGAGAGCGAGACTCTGGAGGTTGTGGTAGGCGAGGTATCCGCCTTCGGGGCCGCCGGCGAGGGTCAGGGCGGCGCGGAACCGAGGATCGCTTCGGAGCGGGCCCGGGATTGTTGGCTGGGTCAGGAGACGTTCCATGACTTGGGCATCGGGGGAGACGGCCACGTATCCGGGGGTTGCGGCAACGTGCACGAGGCCGGTGCTGCCCGGGGGCCATGGCCAGGGCAGCGCGGGCAGGGTGAGGCTGACCCAGGGGTTGCCGTTCCAGATCCGGGTGTCACGGGTGGGAGCCGGGGCGTTGGGAGGCAGGAACGCGGCGATGGCATCCGGAGTGGCGACGAGCTTGAGGGCGTGGGTGAGGGCTGCGGAGTCGCGGGTGCCGACGAAGAGAGTCCGGGTTGGCGGAGAATTCGTGGAGGAGCCGGAGACAGTGGCGACGATCCAGTCGTCGCCCAGCCGGTCGATCAGGTCGCGTCGGAAGTTGAAGTTGGGGTCTTCCCTGAGACCGGCGGTGCCGGTGAAGAGCTGGAGCATTCCGAGCAGCGAGGGGTTCAGATCACGGAGGAGACGTTCAAACCGCGTCCACGCCTCCGGACCGTCCCGGCGCAGCCGCTGGAAGGATTGGGCCTGGGCGGGGATGAAATCGGGGGGGACCAAGGTGCCGGGACCCGGTGCCAGAAGGGCCAGGAGGCCGCGACGTTCGGCGGCAGGCACGGCGAGGTGAAAGTCCAGGCGGCAACTGGAAGACGACGTGGCCCGGAGGGCCAGGGATGCCGAACGGACGGCCTTGAGTCCGAGGGCATCGACCATGCGGGGGAGTGGGGGCAGTGCGGGGAACGGACGATGGAGGGAACGGGTGGCGCTCAGCCGGTTGAGCCAGGCAGGGACGTTAAGGGCGGCATGAAGGAGAGTGTCATCGGGCGGCGGAGTCGTGCTGAGCCACGGGGGCACGGGTACGGGGTGGGATGCTGAGCGGTCGAGGCCTGCCAGGGCGGCTTCGAGGGCAGGGATTGAGGTGCTGACGAGCAGGTTGGCATGGAGCATGCCCACATGCAGGGCGTCGGGATCCGGGAATGGTTGCGGGGCCGGGGCCGGTCCGGTCCGGGGAAACGCGGCGTCGAGGGAGGTGCGAAGTCGGACCGGGTCGAGGGGCACCGTGTGGAATGGAACTCCTCCAATCGAAGTTCGTCGGGTTTCCGGAAGTGCGGCGAGGGCGGCGAGGCGGGTTTCGAAGTGCGGGCGGTGGGGTCCGGCGTCCATCAGCAGGAGGGGGGCGATCGGGCCTGGGCGGCCTTCGGCATTGGGTGGGTCGGGGATCAAGGCCAGGGTCCACTGCCCGATGGCGACGTTCATCCATGCGGGTCCGTCGATTCCGGTCAACGCCTGCAGGGGCATGAGGACATGGTGGTGCCACCGGTCGAGGAACTGGTTGCGGAAAGGGGCCATGGAGGGATCGGTCCAGGCGCGGGCAACGGCCTGGTGGCCCCAGAGGTCGCGGGTGTGGGCGAGGTTGGGGAAGCTCAGGAAGGCCAGGGTCTCGGCGGGGACCCAGTGCGCGGCCGGAGGAGCCTCCCGGGACGCGGCGGTGACCGGAAGGGTCAGGCTGGCGGTGAGGACGAGAGAGAGGGGCCGGGCGATCCAACGAAGGAATGAGGCGGGGCGCATGCCGTCGCACCGTATAGCGGCGGGAGGCGGGGCGGGCCAGAGCCAACCTCGGGGGCGGGGAGGGGGAGTGGGCGGCTGGGAGACTACGGCCGTCTTGCGGCGAGGACGGTTTCGAAGTCGCGACCCTTGGCCAGATAGACATTCAGGGCGAGCACGGTCAGGAGGGCGACCATGACGCCCACGGCGGAGCTGCTGAACGTGTTGTAGGTGGCATGGAGCAGGGAAGGCACAACGAGGGCCACGAGGAGGAGGGCTCGCTGGCGGGCGGGGTAGTGGGCGGCGAAGCCGATGAAGTAGCCGGCGATGCCGGTCCACATGGCGTGCAGGAACGGCAGCGAGGTCAGACGTAGGACATTCAGCATGTAGTAAACACCGGCGCCGTCCGCGGTGGCGCGTCCCTCGGGGAAGGAGATGCGGAGGTTGAGGGAGCTTTGGTAGGTGACGCCCTCGTAGATGCCGAATCCGAGGCCGCACATCAGGCCGTAGAACATCATGACCTGGGGGCGGGGGCGGCCTGGCCAGAGGAAGTAGAGCATGAACAACTTGGCCAGTTCCTCGACCCAGGCCACGCCCACGAGGTGTCCTGCCCAGCGGGTGGACAGGCTGGGTGCGGTGATCCAGATGGCGACCCATTCGATGGGGACGATCATGCGGGCGAGGGCGACCAGGCCGATCGAGAACACGGCCGATCCGACGAAGGCCAGCACGCAGGGAAGGAGGCGCACCTCGGGTTGGGAGAAGGTGATGTAGAAGAAGAGAGCCCAGAGGAGGGAGCTGTAGAGGGCGACGCCCCAGATGGAGCCGGCGAGGTCGCCGCTCCCGTGAAGGTAGATGAGCAGGACGAGCGGGAGCAGGCCGACGACGGCCAGCGCCAGGATGCGGCGGTTGTCGAGCCAGTGCAGCCGGCCGATGTCCTCGAGCGGGAGCATGAGGTGGCGGATCAGGCCGCGGGTCGAATGGGAGTCCGACGGAAGTGAAGGGGCTGATTCGGGGAGGCCGGATTCCCGGGGAAGCCGGGGCGGTGAGGCGTTTGAGAAAGGGCGGGCGGGCAGGTTGAGGACCTCGTTGAGGGGGCGGCCTGCCGGGTGGTCTTCCTCGGCGACGAGGGCGTGAGGATCGAGGAGCCCCCGGTCGCGGAAGAGGACGAGATCCTCGCGGGAGTATGGTCCTACGGCTCGACCCTCGGCATCGAGGAGGAAGTAGGCCATGGGGGAGGGGAAATCAGGTGGTGTTGGCTGCGCCTTCGGCCTCCTCGTATTCCCGTTGTTCGCGGCGCCACCAGACCTTGGCGATGAAGACGCTGATCTCGTAGAGGCCCTGCACGGGAATGGCCAGGAGGAGCATGGTGAAGGGATCGCCGGACGGGGTGATGAGGGCGCAGGCCACCATGTTGCCGACGATGAAGTAGGAGCGGTAACGGGTGAGCTTCTCGTAGTCGAGGACTCCGACCTTCACAAGGGTGAGGAGGATGACGGGCAGTTGGAAGCTGAGGCCGACCGCGAGCATCATTTTCAGGACGAAGTCGATGTAGTCCTCCGCCCGCCATTCATCGGCCTGGAAGCCGAGCCAGTTGGAGAACTGGACCGTGGCGAGCAGGGTGATCTGCATGATGATGAAGTAGCAGAACACCACGCCGACGATGAAGAGACCCACCCCAATGGCCACGGCCCGGTAGATGAACTGCTTCTCGTGGCGGCGCATGGCCGGAAGGACAAACTGCCCGATGAACAACATCACGAAGGGGGCCGCGAGGGACATGCCCCCGTAGAGGGCCAGTTTCAACGCGACGATGATGCCCCCGATCGGGCTGTAGTTCTTGAGCATCGGAACGTCGGGGTCGGTTCGGGGCGTGATGGAAAAAGGCTCCGGCTCGAGTTGGAGGGTGAAGTTTGTGCCGTCGGGCACGATGACCACCTGGAAGGAGGGGGGGAGGGCGGGAGCCGCGAGATTCGTGGCATGGCCTCCTATCGGGACACGGCCGATCACCATGTCGCCCGCGCGGATGACGGCGGTCACGTTGGTGGACGCGATCAACTGCTGGGACTGGATCAGCGGCCACGTCAGGAGCTGGACCAGTTGTCTGCCGGCGACGAGGCAGACGAACATCGAGACGATCACGGCCGCCAGGACCTTGATGACGGTCCAGCGCAGATCCTCGAGATGATCGAGAAACGGCTTGACGGGACCGCCGCCCTCGTCTTCCGGATCGACATCGGGCGGCGGCGGCGAATCCACAGCCATGCGGGGAGGGGAGCGGAGAGCTTAGGCGTGGGGGCGGGAGGAAGGCTCCTGCGCGGAAGGGGAAGCGTGCTCGGACGGCGCGTGGGCGGAGGGGTTGTGAGCGACGGGCCGGTCAGCGGGGCGTTCGGCCACGCGGCGGGGCGGTTCCTGCGGTGGGTGCTGGGGATCCTCCTCGATGGCCCGCTGGAGATCGTCCTGCACTTCGCGGGTCGCCTTCTTGAACTCCTTGAGGCCCTGGCCCAGGCCGCGGGCGAGTTCGGGTAGCTTCTTGGCTCCGAACAGGACGAGGACGACAACGAGGATTCCGATGATTTCGGGCCATCCGAGCATGGCCAGGAGGGGCAGATTCATAGTAACGACTTTCTTTCTGGGGCAACCTTCGCCGAGGGGGGGCCCATGTAAAGGACCAATGTCCCCTCTGAACGCTGAGCGATACGTTTCAGAGTGGCGGGTGGGAGGTTGGTGGTTGGGAGGACCGGACGCCGCGACTCATCGAGACCTATGAGGCCGCTGTCCGACGGCCATGTGAGCGATCCCTTGCCAAGGCCCACTCCGACGGGCAGGCATCCCGCACGACCCTGCGTGGAGCCCGTCGGGAGGCACGGGACGCCGCAAAGGCCCGAGGCCTCAGCGAGGCGACAGCAGGACGAATTCACCTCGGCGGTTTCGGCTCCAGGCGTATTCGTTCTGGCCTTGGACGGCGGGGCGATCCTCGCCGTAACTGATGGTGAACACGCGGCGCGGGTCGATCCCCTGGAGCGCAATTTCTTCGCGAACGGCCAGGGCCCGGCGTTCACCGAGGGATCGATTGTATTCCTCGGTGCCGCGTTCGTCGCAATGCCCCTCGACCTCGACGGAGGCGGCCGGGTTGGAGCGGAGGTAGTCAGCCACGGCGGTGACCTTGCCCCGCTCCGAGGTCTTCACGACAGAGCTGTCGAAATCGAAGTAAACCACATTGGCGGCAAAGAAGGAGCGATCTTCCCGGTACATCGAGCGGTCGAGGGGGCCCCCGGACATGGCGAGGTTCGTTCCGGGGGTCACGGGGGTTCCCAGCCCGCCGAGGTCGGTACCCTGAACGCCGGTTCCATCGCCGAACCCGCCGACGGTGTCGAAGCCGGCGAGATCGGACGGGCCGCCCGGTTGCGGGTACTGGATGTCGGAGGCGCCCATACGCGCGCCGTCGGGGAGTGGGGTGATACCGGTTGGCTTGCGGCGGCAACCCGACGTCAGAGCGATCACCAGGACGGCGGTCAGTGTGAACGCCTTGGTGAACAGTGCACTTTTCATGGTGATGTAGGTCGGAATCGGAGGAGGACTACCGCGCCCAAGTCGGCTGAGAACAGCTCCCCGAAAGACGGGGCAAATCCTTCGTTTGGCGGGTGGGAACGTCAAGCAGAGACAAAGCCCGGACCCCGCCCGAATGACGCCGGGTGTACACGATGTTGCGTGAGTTGGGTGCCCAGACGGGGTCTTCGCCCGGGACCAGGGCGGTGACGTCGCCTCCATTGGCAGGGACGACGCAGATCTCGAAGCCGCCGCCGCGCTGGGTGGTGAAGGCGATCTGCTGCCCGTCCGGGGACCAATCGGGTTCGGTGCCGTTGGTCACCCCAGCCAGGCGGAGGCGCCGGGGCGTTCCACCGCTGGCGGGAAGGGTATAGAGGGTCGAGGGTCCGCCGGAGCGCGAGGAGTAGCAGAGCGTTCGGTTGTCGGGCGACCAGCAGGGCGATGAGTCGCCCTGGCGATTGTTGGTGAGACGGGTGAGTCCGGAGCCGTCGAGATGGCTGACGTAGAGGTTGGGACTTCCGTCCTTGCTCAGGATCATGGCCACTCTCTGTCCGTCGGCGGAGACCGTTGCGGAAGTGTTCAGCCCGGCCTGACGTGAAAACGGGCGGCGGGAGCCGGAACTGAGATCGTGCAGGAAGATGTCGGGGTTGCCGAGTCGGTACGAGGTGTAGAGCAGGGTCAGCTTTCCGGGGACCCAGGTGGGTGCCGCCACGATGGATCCATCCCGCGTCACCTGCTGGGCGCCGTGCCCGTCGTAGTCCGACACGAAGATCTCCGACTTCCCCTGGGACAGTTCGCATTTGAACGCGATCCGGGTCTGGGCGATGCCGCGCCCGCCGAGGGCCTGCACGACGTCGTCGGACAGGGCGTGGGCCTGCTGCCGGGGGGTGCCTGCCGTGTAGGCGCGGCCGAGGAGCACGGTTCCGCCGCGGTCGGTCAGGCGCCCTTCCAACCGTGTTCCGGAGCCGGCCGCGAGTGTGTAGTGCGCCTCGGATTCGGGGACGATGCGGCATCCGGCGATTTCGAGGTCGAAGCGGAGGACCGCGGCGGCCTCGCCGGTGTAGCCGGTGAGGGCGATGGGGATGGGGGCCGGGCCTCCCAGGCGGGAGATGACGATCTGATTCTGGCCGAGGGTCACCGCCGGAATGGCGGCGGTCATCAGGCCGAGCCAGCGCCGACGGGAGAGGGGTATGGGGCAGGATGGCAACATGGGTACTCAGAGGGGACGTCTGTTCTGGAGATTGAAGCCGATGGTGAAGGTGACGGTGGCGTTGTCGGGAAGGGCGTCGAAGGGCTGAATGCGTTGCACGGCGCGCAGGGCACTTTCGACGGAGCGATCCAGAACGGCGTTGCCGGATCGACGGAGAATCCGGGAGTTCACGATGATGCCGGCGCCGCGAATGACCACTTCGACCTCGGTGGTTCCCGATGTATCGCCCGACTGCGAAGGGGTGGTCCAGGCGCGATCGTAGGCTTGGCGGACCTGCCAGGCCCGGGTGGCGGTTCCGCCACTTCCCGAAATCTGGACATCCACGGTGCTGCGGGTGGTGGATTGGGCGAGGGAGCCGGCGGCGTTGGCCAGTTGACGATCCAGGGATTGCCAACGGGGCGGCGAAGGCGCCTTGGTCGCGGGCTCGGGAGCCCGGGTGGCAGGCCGTTCCGCGGCCTTGGCCTTGCTGAAGTCGAAGGTGGGACTGGTGCGTTCGGGGGCCTTGGAGGCGGGGGGCGTTGACTTGCGGGCGGCGGCGGTGTCGGGGCGGGGCGTTTCCGGGAGGGCGGGACGGGGCGGGTTGTCGGTTCGGGGCCGCGGCGACTGAGCGGGCGGGGGTTGGGGCTGTCGGACGGGTGGAGTGACAGGTGGTGGGGTGACCGGTGGCGGAGTCGGGTCGGGTTGATGCGGCGGGGTTTCGCGGGGTTGCTCCCGGGGTGCTGGGGCGGGAGCGAGGGCGGCTTCCACGAGGGCGCTCGGGACCAGTTCGATGGGGGGGCCGGCGCTCAGCAGGTCGATGCGATGAGGGCGAAAGGCGGGCGCCAGGACGACCACGGCCAGCAATCCGGCATGGAGGAGCGCGGACGCTGCCAGGCATCGTCGTTGGAGTCGGGAGCCACTCATTCGGGGACGGTTCGGAAGTGGATGCGGGTGATGCCGCGACGCTGGCACCGATCGACGACGTTGGCCACGGATTCCCAGGAGGTTCGCCGGTCACCCCGGACGACGACGACCAGGCGGGGGTTGCGTCCGGCCTCATCGACCAGGCGGAGTTCAAGGGCGTCGAGGGACTGCGGTTCGCCATCGAGGAGGTAGGTGCCCTGGGGGGTCACCTCGACCGTTCTCAGGTCGGACTGTTCGAGTTGGGGATCGTCGGGACGTCCACCGCGGGGCAATTCGAGGGACATGCCCTGTTCGAGGAGCGGGGTGGTGATCACGAAGATGATCAGGAGCACGAACGCCAGATCGAGCAAAGGGGTGACATTGATATCCGACAGCGTCACCAGCGCATTCTTCTGGGAGAAGCGGCGCATGGGGGTCAGGGACGGGGTTCCTCCGCCGGGCCATGTTCCTCGAGGAACTCGACCTCCATCCGGGCGGCCACCTCCTGGGCGAAGTTGTCCATCTCGACCGTCAGGACCCGAAGGGTGTGAACGAGCCAGTTGTAACCGAACATCGACGGGATGGCGACCATCAGGCCTGCCACGGTGGTGATCAGCGCCCCGGCGACGCCGGGCGCCATCATCTGGAGGGTGGCAGCCCCGGTCACGCCGGCCGCCACGGCGGCGAAGGCGTCCATCACGCCCCAGACGGTCCCCAACAGGCCGAGGAAGGGGGCACCACTGACGGCGATGGCGAGGAGGATCAGGCCGGCTTCGAGCCTGAGAGATTCGCGGGCGACGCTTCGTTCCAGGGCTCCCTTGACCAGTTCCATGGATTTCAGGCTGAGTTCCCTGCCTTCGATGGCGGAGGACGGGTCGACCGTCGGGGAGGAGGACTGGAGGCGTTGGACCAGTTCGGCGCAGCCATCCTCGTAGATGCTGAAGAGGGGGCAGCCATCGACGTTGACCCGGCGGCTGTGGATTTCGACGACACTACGTTGCCTGAGGTACTCGGCCCGGAAGAGGGTATTGAGGCGCCTGGCTCTCCTCATCTGGAAGGCCTTGGAGGTCATGACCGACCAGGCGAACATCGAGAACACGATGAGGATGCCGATGACGATTTTGCCGGCTGGCGTCGCCCGGTCGAAGTTATCGAGCAAGCTGCTTTGGGCGAGGAGGCAGTAAAACGTCACTTGCATGCGGGGCGATCCACGACGAATGGCTGGCGCCGGGTGTACGGCCACAATCTGTTGAGGTCAAAACCTTTTCCGGTCCCAGCCTGGGGTTCTGCGGGGCGATAACGAAACAGATTGGGCGGAACGATGGCCTGAGGGACTCCTTCCGACCGTCCGGGAGAGTAACTTCTGGATGGGAGCCCATGCGTGGGCGGTGGGCGGGGCAATGTGTCTCACAGTGCGCCAAAGTGGCTCACCAGAGCGTGGGCGAAGGGTGGTTGGATGCTGTGGTTGAATTGCAAAGTGTTTATTTGAAGCGAGTTGGGAATTTTCAGCGGGTCTGGCATGGCGTGCGCTTGCCAGGAATGGGTATGGCGAAAGTCTTAGGCATCGATTTGGGAACGACGAATTCCTGCATGGCGGTGATGGAGGCGGGAGAACCCATCGTGCTGGAGAACTCCGAGGGTCGCCGGACGACGCCGTCGGTGGTGGCTTTCACGAAGACGGGGGAGCGGATCGTGGGGGAGGCTGCCAAGCGTCAGGCGGTGACCAACCCGCGCAACACGGTTTACTCGATCAAGCGGTTCATGGGGCGGAAGTTCTCCGAGGTGCAGGAGGAGATCAAACGGGTGCCGTACCGGGTGGTGGAGGCTTCGAACGGGGATGCCCACGTCGAGGTGGAGATGAACGGGGAGACGAAGCGGTTCAGTCCCCCGGAGATCTCGGCGATGATCCTGGCCAAGCTGAAGGCGGACGCCGAGATGCGGCTGGGCGAGACGATCACACAGGCCGTGATCACGGTTCCCGCTTACTTCAATGATTCGCAGCGACAGGCAACGAAGGATGCGGGACGGATCGCGGGCCTGGAGGTGCTTCGCATCATCAATGAACCGACGGCTGCGTCTCTGGCCTACGGGTTGGACAAGAAGAAGGATGAACTGATCGCCGTGTATGATCTTGGCGGCGGGACCTTCGATATTTCGGCCCTAGAGATCGGTGAGGGAGTCTTCGAGGTCAAGGCAACGAATGGAGACACGCATCTTGGGGGGGACGACTGGGACAACCGGCTGATCGACTGGATTCTGGACGAGTTCCGGCAGGACACGGGGATGGATCTGCGGCGTCAGCCGGATGCGCTGCAGCGCATCAAGGAGGAGGCCGAGAAGGCGAAGATCGCGCTGAGCTCGTCCCAGCAGTACGACATCAATCTCCCTTTCATCACGGCCGACGCCAGCGGTCCGAAGCACATTCAGAAGGCGCTGACCCGGGCCCGGCTGGAGCAGCTGTGCGACGATCTTTTCGAGCGGACCATCGCGCCTGTGCGGAATTGCCTGAAGGATGCGGGCATCACCAGCGACAAGATCGATGAGTTGGTTTTGGTGGGAGGGATGACGCGGATGCCCCGGGTGGTGGAGACTGCACGGAGTTTGGCGAACAAGCAGCCGCACCAGGGGGTGAATCCGGACGAGGTGGTGGCGATTGGGGCGGCGATCCAGGGAGGAGTGCTCAAGGGCGACGTCAAGGATGTGTTGCTGCTGGATGTGACACCGCTCTCGCTGGGAATCGAGACGCTCGGGGGTGTGTTCACGCGGTTGATCGAGCGAAACACGACGGTTCCGACGCGGAAGTCGGAAATCTTCTCGACGGCGAGTGACAGTCAGCCGGGGGTGGAGATCCACGTCCTGCAGGGGGAACGCCAGTTTGCGCGGGACAACAAGACGATCGGGAAGTTTCAACTCACGGACATTCCGCCGGCGCCGCGCGGGGTGCCGCAGATTGAGGTGACGTTCGACATTGACGCCAACGGGATCCTGCATGTCAGCGCGAAGGATCTTGGGACCGGCAAGGAACAGAAGATCACCATCACGGCGTCCAGCGGTCTGTCGAAGGACGAGGTGGAGCGGATGCGCCGGGACGCGGAGTCACACGCCGAGGAGGATCGGCGCCAGCGGGACATTGTGGAGGCACGGAACGAGGCGGACAACGCGGTGTACCGGTCCGAGAAGATGTTGAAGGAGGCGGGCGCGAAGCTCGGCGCGGACAAGAAGGCGGCGATCGAGGGGGCGGTGAAGGCGGTTCAGAGCGCATTGAAGGACGGGGACGCGGCGGCGATCAAGGCGGCCAGCGAGGCGTTGAACCAGGCGTGGCAGGCGGCCTCGGAGGAGTTGTACAAGGCCGCGGGGGCTGCGGCGGGCGCCGGAATGGGGGGAATGGATGGCGGAGCAGGGCAGCCGGGAGGAAACGCGGGGTCCGGCGATTCCGGGGGTTCTGAGGCGCAGGCCAAAGGGGGCAAGGAGGAAGGGACGATCATCGACGCCGAGATCGTGGACGAGAAGAAGAAGTAAGCGGGGCCGGGACAGGGATCGGCCGTGAGGCGGATCTGTTCCCGGAATGGATTTCAAGGATCCCCATCCCGTGTGTGCGGGCGGGGACGATTGAGAGCAAAACGCAGCGATCGTAACAACCGAAGGCAAAGTAACTATGGCACTGAATGTCAAACCTCTGGGGGACCGGGTTCTTGTCGAGCCCGTCGAGGAAAAGGAAGTGAAGAAGGGCGGGATCATCATCCCCGATTCCGCGAAGGAGAAGCCGATGGAAGCGGTGGTCCGGGCCCTGGGAACGGGCAAGGTGGACGACAACGGCAAGAAGGTCCCGTTTGAGGTGAAGGTCAACGACCGGGTCCTGATCAGCAAGTACGGGGGCACGGAGATCAAGCTGGACGGCAAGGAATACAAGATCCTGGGTGCCGACGACATTCTGGCGATCCTCGAATAGACCTGCGAAAACTTACACAACCAAGGAAGAATCAGACATATGGCAGCCAAGCAAATTGTGTTCGACGAAGCCGCGCGGCAGGCACTGCTCCGCGGGGTGACCGTGCTTTCGAAGGCCGTGGCGGCGACGCTCGGTCCGAAGGGCAGGAATGTGGTTTTGGACAAGAAGTTCGGATCCCCCACGGTGACCAAGGACGGCGTCACGGTGGCGAAGGAGATCGAATTGTCCGATCCGTACGAGAACATGGGCGCCCAGATGGTGCGCGAAGTCGCGAGCAAGACGAGCGATGCGGCGGGGGACGGCACGACGACGGCGACGGTCCTGGCCGAGGCCATCTACCGGGAGGGCCTGAAGCACGTGACCTCCGGCGCGAATCCGATCGGCATTCAACGTGGCATTCAGAAGGCCGTGGACGCCGCGGTCGAGCAGCTCGCCAAGATCTCCAAGAAGGTGAAGGACAAGGAGGAGATCAAGCAGGTCGCCACGGTGTCCGCCAACTGGGACACCACGATCGGCAACATCATTGCCGAGGCGATGGACAAGGTGGGCAAGGACGGAACGATCACCGTGGAAGAGGCGAAGTCCATCGACACCACGCTCGACGTGGTGGAGGGGATGCAGTTCGACAAGGGTTACCTTTCCCCGTACTTCGTGACCAACGCGGAGACGATGGAGACGAAGCTCGAGGACGCCTACATCCTGATCTACGAGAAGAAGATCAGCTCGTTGAAGGATCTGCTGCCGATCCTCGAGCGGGTGGCCAAGGTGGGCAAGCCGCTCTTGGTGATCTCCGAGGAGGTCGAGGGTGAGGCGCTGGCGACCCTGGTGGTGAACAAGCTGCGCGGCGTGCTGAATGTGTGCGCGGTGAAGGCCCCCGGCTTTGGGGACCGACGCAAGGCGATGCTCGAAGACATCGCGATCCTCACGGGCGGCCGGTGCATCACCGAAGATCTCGGGATCAAACTGGAGAACCTCCAGTTGGATGACCTGGGCCGGGCCAAGAGCGTGGTGGTCGAGAAGGAAAACACCACCATCGTCGAGGGCGGTGGCAAGAGCTCCGAGATCCAGGGCCGCGTGAACCAGATCCGCCGGCAGATCGAGGAGACCACGAGCGACTACGATCGCGAGAAGCTCCAGGAACGCCTGGCCAAGCTGGCGGGCGGCGTGGCGGTGATCAACGTGGGTGCCGCGACGGAGACCGAGATGAAGGAGAAGAAGGCCCGTGTCGAGGACGCCCTGCACGCGACCCGCGCGGCCGTCGAAGAGGGCATCGTTCCCGGCGGCGGCGTGGCTCTGATCCGCTGCATGGCGGCGATCGACTCCGTCGAAGGAGCGAACGACGACGAGAAGATCGGGGTCGAGCTGGTGAAGAAGGCGATCGAGTTCCCCCTGCGGGCGCTGGCGAGCAACGCCGGCGTGGACGGCTCCCTGGTGGTCCAGGAAGTGCGTCGCCGCAAGGGCAGCGACGGATACAATGTCGCGACCGGCGACTACGAAGACCTGGTGAAGGCCGGCGTGGTGGATCCGAAGAAGGTGACCCGCACCGCGCTGCAGAATGCGGCATCGATTGCGGCGCTCATGCTGACGACCGAGGCGCTCATCACCGAGATTCCGGAGAAGGAAAAGAAGCCGGCTGCCGATCCGCACCATGGCGGCGGCGGAATGGATTACTGATCGGGCGGCAGGAACCCGCAGACACGATCCCATGCACACGAGGGGCTGGCACTGAGCCAGCCCCTTTTTCTTTGGGCGTCGGCCGGGGCGGGCGAATTCGCGGGAGGCGCGACGCTGTCATGCCCGGCCCGCGGAAGGGTTCTCCGCGCGGAGAGGAGACCCGTGCCTCCCATTCAGGGACCGCGGAGGGCGGCGGCGAAGTCGGGGTGGGTTTCGAGAAGGATCTGGCGGATGACGCGGCGTTCGTCGTCGGCGAGGTAGGCGTAACGCTCGGGAGGGGATTCGGCGGAGAGAATCGCGTCGAGGCGTCGGAGGACGCTGGTCTTGAGTTCACGGGGCAGGGCGGCAAAGGCCTCGGAATGGATCAGGTAGCTGCAGCGCCAGCGGAAAAGTCGGGTTTGAAGGTCGAAGTCGCGGAGGCTGCGTCCCTGGGTGTCCGGACGGCGGGAGGCGGCGAAGGCGCGTTCGAAATCGCCGGCGCCGCGGATGCCGCCTTCAGGGAGCCGGATTTCGCCGTGGTAGAGGAGGGCGTCCACGATGCGTTCGGTTTCGCCCTGGACGACGCGGAGGGCGGTGCCGACCGGGACATCGCTGACGGGTTCGCCCAGTTCGAGCTGCAGCTGGCGCTGGTAATGGCTCCAGCGGCGGACGCGGAGGGCGCCTTCGGAGACGCGGTTGTGCATGACCACCTGGTGTTCGAGGACCATGAGGGCGACGATGTCGCTGTCCGGGCGCGGATAGCGGGCGGTGGCGAAGAAGGGGTCGAGGCGGGAGAGGTTGGCACCGGCCTCGGTGTCCACATCGGCGCCCCCGGGGACGGGTGTGGCGAAGAGATTGCCGAGATGCCGGGATTCGCCGTGCTGACCGGTGACGTACCAGCCGCCCCAGCGTCTTTCGAAGGGGGTGTCGTGTCCGACCAGGACGCTGCCGGCGGAGGTGATGGGTTCGCCGCGGAAGTCTGGGAAGACGGAGCGGATCATCAGGCCGGGCCAGTGACGGGTCATGGAACCGCCGTGGCAGGAGAGGCAGTCGGCGTCGCGGACGAACTGCAGGGGGCGGTCCGGGCGACGGGCTTCGAGGCGATAGAACACCATGCCGAGGTTGGGGTCGGTGATGGTGGCCTCGATGAGGCCGCCGGGTACCCAGCCGATGTAGAGGTCGTCGGAGAAGTAGATGGCGCGGGGTTGACGGGGGTGGATGAGGTCGCGTTGGAGGCTGGTGCGGGAGAAGACGAGGACCTGGGATTCCACGGGGACATCGAGTTCGGCCAGGAGCCATCGGAGCAGGTCGGCCTCGGTGCCGCGTGGGCGGTTGGCGGACCACGCCTCATCGAGGCGGGCCAGGCGATCGGAGGGGGTGGCGGTGCTGTAATGGATGGGGGGAAGCTCGTAATCGGGGATGCCCTGGGCCGGGGAATCCGGTGGCAGGGCGAGCAGGCAGAGGAGGATGCCGGCAGCGAGGGGGATGCGACAGACTGGGTGTGGGAGGCGTGGTGCCACGAAATGATGCATGCGCCGAGTGAGGCGATTGTCGAGGTGGAGTGCCTTGACGCAAATCAGAAGTTGGAGGGTTTTTGCCACCTCGGTGTATCCCGGAGTTGTGGGCGAGAAGGCAGCGAATCGGAGGGACGAGTTCCGCGAGTCGTCACCCCAACGCTCCACACCCTTGCGGCCTCGTGGAACCCGGCCCTCCGAGGCGACGCTTCGCGAAGTTCGCGCCTCTCCCCACAACTCCGGGATGCACGGATCCCGATGTCCAGGTGGGATTCCATCTTGCGTTCGGTGCTGCGCAATATTACTCATCGTATTGAGTTAATTGTATGAAACGACGCGTGCTGTTGGACCGGCTGCTCAAGCGCCTTTCCGAGAAGCGACGGTTTATCCAAGTCCTTGCCGGACCGCGGCAGGTCGGCAAGACCACGCTCGTCCGCCAGGCCATGGGCGAATGCAAGCTGCCTTCGCACTATGTCTCAGCCGACGAACCGACCCTTCGCGATCGGACCTGGATCGAGCAGCAGTGGGATCTTGCCCGCCTGAAGGCTGGTCAACATCCCGCGGGCGCACTCCTGATCATCGACGAGGTCCAGAAAGCGTCGGATTGGTCGAGCATCGTAAAGTTCCTCTGGGACGCCGACACCCGGGCCGGAATCTCTCTCAAAGTCGTTCTTCTGGGTTCGTCGCCGCTCCTGCTCCAGACCGGACTCTCCGAGAGTCTGGCCGGGCGGTTCGAGGTCATCGCCATCCCGCATTGGTCCTATGGGGAGATGCGCGAGGCCTTCGGATGGAACCTGGAGCAGTACCTATTCCATGGGGCATACCCCGGTGCGGCGCCCCTGATTGAGGAACCCGGGCGGTGGCGCGAGTACATCGTCCAGTCGCTGATTGAGACCACCGTCGCCCGGGACATTCTGCTGCTGACCCGCGTTGACAAGCCCGCCCTTCTGCGCCGCCTGTTCCATCTTGCGTGCGAGTACTCCGGGCAGGTGCTCGCCTACCAGAAAATGGTGGGACAACTGCAGGATGCGGGGAACACCACGACCCTGGCCCATTATCTCGAACTCCTCGAAGGCGCCGGGCTGGTGGCGGGACTTCCCAAGTACGCCGCCGGCAAGGTCCGTCAGCGCGCGTCGAGTCCGAAGCTTCAGGTTCTGAACACCGCTCTGATGACCGCTCAGGCGGGGCGTTCCCTGTCGCAGACCAGGGAGGATGGCGACACCTGGGGGCGCCTGGTGGAATCGGCGGTGGGCGCCCACCTGCGCAACAGCGCGGCGGGGACCGGCATCGAGGTCAGCTACTGGAGGGAACGGAACCACGAGGTGGACTTCGTATTAAGCCAGGGCCCCGCCGCGGTGGCGATCGAAGTGAAAAGCGGCCGGCGCCGGGATACGCTGGCCGGGATGGAAGCCTTTGCCCGCGCCTTCGAGCCGCAACGCAAGCTGATCGTCGGCAGCCAGGGCATTCCCCTTGAGGAGTTCCTCCTCCAACCCGCCGGCCATTGGCTGCCGTGATTCCGGTCCGCCTTTCGTCCGCCTTTCGTCTTGACCGATCCCCGTACCCTTCCCGCATTTTCCCATCAGATTCGGGAGCCCGCTCCCCTTATTTCCATCGCCCCCGCACCGCGGGTCCCAACGGTCATCGTCCTCCCTTCACCCACTTCCATGTCCTCGTTCCGTCGCGCCCAACGCCTCGCTCTGCGCTGGCGGCGCATTGCCTTGATCCTGCTGGCGCTTGCCGCGGTCCTTTCCGGCTGGCTTGGCGTTCAGTCCGTCACCCGCTCCGCCATTCCCGGTTGCGAGACCGCCGGGTGCGGGGACGTCCTCAACAGCCGGTGGTCGATGGTCTTCGGGGTGCCGGTCGCCTTCTGGGGCGCCGTGGCCTATGCCGCGCTCGCCCTCTTTGCCGGCCGTGCCTTGTCCCACCCGCAGGCCGGCCGCGCGAGGTTTCTTGCCCGGGTCCTGGCAGGACTCGTCCCGGGCGCTGCCGCGTGGTTCATCGCACTGCAGATCTTTCACCTCAACGCCTTCTGTCCGTGGTGTTGCGCCATCCATGTGCTGGCCTGCCTGGGAACCCTGTGTCTCCTGCCTGCCCGGCGCCAACCGGCTCCCCGATCCTCGCCAACGCCCTTCCGCGCCGCCGTTCGGTCCCGGGCCCCGGCGTTCGCGTTGGCCTGTGTCCTCCTGGGCGGACTGGCCGGCATTCAAGCCCTTGGCCCGGCCCCGACCCCTCCCCAGGCGCGCAGCGCCGTCCGCGTCGTCAGCACCTCGGCTTCGACCGCTCCCGACACGCTCCTTCTCCAGGGCGGGCGCTTCGCGTTCGATCCCTCCGCCCTTCCCCGGACTGGCCACTCCGAGGCCTCGCACCAGGTCGTCGTCATCTCGGATTACACCTGCTCCCATTGCCGTCGCGCCTCCCTTCTCCTTCACGAAACCCGCTCCCAGGCCGCCCTGGACGGTGTCGCCTACGTGCATCTGCCCGCCGCCTCCACGCCCAACGCCCGCGCCATCCACCATCTCCTGCTCGCCGCCTGGCACCTCGACCCCGCCGTCTGGAACGTCACTTCCCTCGATCTCCAGCTCGAACGCCTCCCCGCCCAGGCATCCGCCGTCCGCGCCGCCCTCGTCGCCCGGCTTGGCCACGAACGACTCGATGCCATCCTGACCCGGCATCAGGCCGATTTCGATCAGCTCCTCGAATCCACCCGCCAGGTCCGGGCCAGCCACCGCGAACTCACCGGAAGCGGGGGCATCCCCCAGTTCGTGCTTGGCAATCAGGTGATCGTCGGCGCCCCCGCCGACACCGCGGAAGTCCTTCGCTGGTTCGAGGACCACCTCGGCCTGGCAGCCGCCTCGACGCCACCGGCCAACCTCGTTCCCACCCCGCTTCCCGCCCCGGATCCCGCGCCCGTCCGTCCTCCCGGACCGGCCGGGCTGCCTCCGCTTCCGACGTCCGCCTTCGCCTCGGTCGCCTCGATCCACTCCGCAGCGCAGCTCTCCACCGCCGCGTCCACCGCCGCGTCGGCCGCCCCGGAAGCCCGTGTCCTGACGGAACCCCCGCCCGCTTCCCGAAGAGCCCTTCGTCCTGCCGGCCCGACCTCCGCCACCTCCGCCAACGCCTCCGATGCCGGCTCCGGGTCAGGCTCCGGGTCAGGCTCCGGACTCGCCGTCCATGACGCCATCCTGGCGCCCTACGCCCCGGCCATCCCCAGCCTGATTCCCAGTGTCGAGGCCGGTTCCACCCGGTTCACCCGCATCGGCACCGCCCGCGCCGGCGGACCCCCGGTGGGAAAGGTCTTCCAGCTTGTCAACCAGGGCAGCGCGCCCCTGCGCCTCGATTCCATCACCCTTGCCGCTCAATCCCTCAATCCCCGTCTCGCCCTCCACGAACTCGACGGCCCCCCGCGCCAGACCACCCCTGAACTCGCGCGCCGCGCTCCCCCGGGCCCCATTCCCTGGCAGCTCCCCGGGCGTACCCTCCAGCCCGGCGCCAGCCTCCATGTCCTCGTCAGCCTCACCCCGCCCTCCCTCGACGAACTCCGCCGCGCCAGCCACGCCATCTACCGAAGCCATGTCCCCACCGACGCTCCAGAGCCATCGAATCCCGCCGCCCAGCTCGCCCGGATCGAAACCGGACTCCACGCCAGCCGCCTGATCCAGCTCTACGGCGCCCTCCAACGGGCCGCTCTCGAAATCGCCTCCGACGACCCCGAAACCCCTCTCTACCGCCTCAACCTCCTCGGCGCCTTCGCCCCGGAACGCCCGCTGGCCTGCTCCGCCGACAACAACAACTGGGTCCCCCAGGGCTTCTCCTGCGCCAACCAACCCAACGGCACCCTCTGCGGCAGTCCCGACGAGGACGGCCGCCACTCCCGCATCTGCAACCAGGGCGAATGCGTCCTCATGGGCGACCTCAACGGCGACGGCCGGCTTTCCCTCGACGACATCGCCGCCTATCTCGGCGATCTCGATGGCGACGGACACCGCGACGACACCGATGCCCCCCGCCAGCCCGCGCGCCCCCGCAACGCGTGGCTCCGTTCCGGTGACTTCACCTGCGACGGCGCCTTCACCGGCACCCCGCACCTCAACGGCCTCAACCTCCTCGCCACCCTCATCGCCGAGTATTCCGACGCCGAAGCCTACAACTCGCGGGTGATCGAATGGTGCACCGGCCGCGATCTCATCCTCGAGCAGGCCCGGCAACGTCTCGATCCCGGGGCCGTCAACCGCCACCCCAACCACGGCCTCGGCTACGCCTTCAGGAACGGCTACATCGACTTCGACGCCATGAAGGCCGCCACCGGCCCCATCACCGCCACCTCCCCCCTCATCTACAAAACCCCCGACCTCGTCTGCCTCGACTCGATTGGCAAGTTTGACCCCGAGACGGGCGCAGAGCTGCCCCTGAGCTCGACATGGGAATTGGATGAGCGCGGCCTGCTCAGCGGCCGCTATTTGAGCACGAGCGTGGTGAGCAATTTTACGAATAGTCTCGGTATTCCACCCTTGTTTAGAATGTATTCCAACGACTTCCGCGTCCATTTCTTAGGAGAAGACTACCAGGAGAAACTGGATCAGGGCCTCGTCCCACCGCTCTATCTGCCCCCCGGGTTGAAGTTGGAATCCACGACCCCCCGTCGCGAAGCCCTCCTCTGGGCCTCCCAGGTGCAGATGTACTACGACATCACGCGCTACCGTAATGTGTTCTTCAACACGCACTTCGCCAAAGCCCTCAAGCTCCCCGCCGAGGCGGAGAAGAATGTGCTGTTTCGGCAGTTTCGCCCGGATCTTGTGGGTCTGACGAGATTTGCTAAGCCTGAGATTATAATGGAAGAAACTTTCGCTGCTGCTAGCTTGCTTAAGCCGGGAGTCGTTTTGATTGAGCCGCAAGAGAACAGGATTTATCCATCAGTGCGAGTGCGGACTTCTGAAGGAGGATTCGACCTTGATGATGTATATGGCATCGCATTTGATACTTCGGCTGTTGCAGCTGATTATGCGGGGTTAATGGCGTACTGGATTATTAGGGACAAAAGGGGTTTTCCAGGGGAAACGAGTACTTGGGCAACAAATGAGTGGAAGGTAAATGTCTTGCCAGCTGTGAATGATGGGTTGTCTACTTGGGAGGCTTATCGGTTGACCAGCAGCGAGCAGGTGCTGGACTCATCGTCCTACATTGTCTCCCGCTGGTACAATGCATCTGGCTGCAAGGATGGCACCATATCCTGTAGGCATGCTCTGACGATTAATAATCCCATGATTTTTCAGGAGTTAACCAATAACTCCACTTTTTTTCCGTTTTTCGATCACGCCTTCGAGGGTTCCGCGAGGAGGTTTAATTCCCTCGGTGGGGGTGACATTGCTTCATTCTTTTTTGCGGCGGTTCTGAGAGATCTTAGTCAAGACCTTGGACTCGGTGATTGGTACTCGAGCTTGATTTTTTGGAAGGTCTTGGATTACATCGCCGATCAATCGAGCTATTCGATGGCGGACTTCCTCAAACACCTCACTCAAGCAGTGAGGACTCTTTTACCGGAAGGCACAGAAGACAGAGTTCGTGTGGCCTTGGCATCCAGAGGTCTTTTGTCGGAGGGAATTGATAAGATTGCCCTCTCGATGCCTTTTGCTACTCGAGATTCATCAGGCCAGGAGATGGCCTCGACACATCCAGCCATTCAGACACAGGAATTGGGATCGGAGGGCTTTCAAATTGGGACCTATGTTGGTGAGAGTGATGCGCGATTTTATGCTTTCCATTTTTTGAACCACTCCCGTCTTGGCCCATGCGATTCTCTCGAAATTACAAATGGATCGTTCCAGACCAATGGCAGTTACCTTCCCTTGACTGAAGGCCAACCGTTTCGAAAAATCTTTGTTGGGCGTGAGATGGCGAATATAACTTTGCTGGCGCCGGGCCATCATTTTTCTTGGAAGCTGAGCACAAAACGCTGCCCCACAAATTTGGATGCGGATTACAGAATGGACGTTTCAGTATTTGGTTTTCGAGTGACCAGTGCAATAAAAGATGGTTTTGGAGTTGAAATCCGACCGGTCGTAGAGGATCAGTATGTTCTTTCGCCGGTTGATCCGTTTGGGATGCGGCATTTTAAGATCCAATCTCGTGAGATGGGAGCCACCGAGTTTGTCGACAAGGGTGTTGTCTCTCTAGGAACCTCACGTGAATTTTCCAGAAACGTTTACTTGATCCGTTTGTCTGAAGAGGAAGACGGATTGCTGATACCACCATTTAGTATAGCGACGGATAGCCTGCCAAGAACTATCGACTGCGTGTCATTGCTGTGTGATGACTAATCTCTGCAATAGGATCGGTTTCCGTCAGGACCCAGTTCATGGGGCCGTGCAGTCCGGCGGAGCTCCTGCGCCATAAATGCTCACAAAGACGGTTGAATTTTGGCCAATTCCACCTCCTCTGGCGTCGCAAATCTCCCAAATTTTTCCTTGATCGTCGATCGCCATCGCATGCAGGTTACCGTCAATGATAGCTTCGGCACCCATCATGAATCGGCCTGTGCCTGTTCGGAAGCCATAATCGTTCTGCTTCGGTAGGGCGCCCATGCCGGGAAAGTCTGAGAATGCTTTTCGGCCAGATATCAATAACTCCCGTTCCCCAATAATCAGATTAAACCGCTCGTTGCCCTTGGGCCTTAGCGACAGAGTGGGTGTATTCACGCGTGTGGTTTCAAAGAGCTCCGTATACGGATAGGGCCACCCCGGGTACCTCCCCGCGGCGACGGCCTCTGCGACCATTTGTTGTTCTTTGTAGGCGGCGACGAGAAGTTCGGTGGCTTCGCTGACGCGGGCGTCGAAGGTGAACTTGTTATAGAGAGGAATCGAGATGGAGGCGAGGGCGCCCACGATGACGACGGCGATCATGGTTTCGTGGAGCGTGATGCCGCGCTCAGCATGATGGCGGGTGAGGAAGCTGCGAGGGGCGGCCGAGAAGGCGAGGGGGGTGCGTTTTGAGGTGCGCAGAGAGGGGCCGCCATGCCGAAGGAAGGAGCGTCGCTGGGGGATGGGCTGTGTGATCGTCTGTCGGGCAGAGGCCGGGCGGGTGCCTAGGAGCTGCGGCCACCTTTCGAGAAAATCCAAAGACAGCGTGCTGGCCAGGGTTTCGATAAAGGCTCGGCAGGCCGTCGCGACCCATCGGACCAGCGGTAATTGGGCGACGATCCGGGAGGTGTGCCTCCCGGATCGAGGACGAGGACAAGTTCTACGACCCCTGGCGGGGTCGTGTGCGAGGCGGGACATTTCCCCGGGGGTCGAACCCGGGGAGCCGGGCTCGACCCCCGGCTAATCTCTGGAAACCCTCCGGGTTTCTCCCGGATCCTTGCCACTGCCTGGAGCAGTTCGAGCCTCCAGCATGCGGACCCGGGGTCAGATCTGTGAATTTGACAAATCAAGTCTCGGCGCCTGAAAGGAAGCCGAATGTCAAATTCAGAGATGTGACCCCGGGGATTGGGGACGGGTCTGCCGGTTCGAGGACGAGTTCTGCGACCCCTGGCGGGGTCGTGTGCGGCGTGGAACTCTTCCCCGGGGGTCGAACCCGGGGAGCCGGGCTCGACCCCCGGCTAATCTCTGGAAACCCTCCGGGTTTCCCCTGGAGTTTGGCCATTTCCGGGAGCAGTTCGATCCTCCATTGGCGGGCGCTTCCCCGGCATGATGTTCCGATCGGGGTCGGGGTCGGTATCGGAATCGGTATCGACAGGAGTGTGGCCGGCTGAAGCCGGGACACCAGATGGGTCGGGGATTGGGGGCGGGTGGTTGGGTGTCCACGCTTCAGCGTGTCGGGGCATGAGGATTGGAAGGGGAGAGCTGCGCGAGGCGGTGGGACGGGATGGGGGATTGTCGCGGCCGGCTGAAGCCGGGACACCCAACGGGCCGGGAAGGCGCGGGTGCCGGCCCCGAGAATCTGGGCGCTGGCCAGGGTGCGGAAGCGGTTGGGGGAGGCTTCGGCGACGAGGCATTCGCCGCGTTCGGTGAGGATGATGAGAAGCCCTTGTCGGCGCCGAACCGGTCCTGGGTGGCAACGGACCAGGGGAAACGGCCGGGGGTTCCTGCCCGTCCAGGCGAGGGTCGGTTCGCCCTCCGACTGCAGGAGCGTCAAGGCGTAGCGGGCCTTCCAGGCGCCGGCTTCTTCTGTCACCGGTCACATCAAAAGGGACCACCTGCGGTCGAAATGGGTGCGTTCAAAGGGTTGAAGCGATCCCGAGGAGATGACACAGCAGCCAGCTCGGTACTCCGGGGCGCGAGGCTCAGGACATCAGATTGTCAGACAATACAGATTTGACCCCATTGCTGTGGTTCCGGGCTTGGGTTGGGTTGGGGGGCCGGATAGGCTGGAGGTCTGTGATGCGACGATCGAGTGCTCCGCCCGGGGCTGAGCCGGGCTTGAAGGGTTCCCGCCCGGTCCGGGTGGGGATGGTCTCGCTGGGCTGCGCCAAGAATCTGGTGGATGCGGAGATCATGGTCGGTTCGCTGCTGCGGGATGGGATGGAGGTGGTGAATGATCCGGGCGAGGCGGATGCGTTGATCGTCAACACGTGTTCCTTCATCGATGCGGCGCAGGAGGAGAGCGTGGATACGATCCTCGAATCGGCGGAGTTCCGGGCGGGACACCGGCCGGGGCAGGCGGTGATTGTGTCGGGTTGCCTGACGCAGCGGTTCCGGGACGAACTGCCGTCGTTGCTGCCGGAGGTGGATGCCTTCATGGGGATCGACCAGGTGGAGGAGGTGGGGCGGATCGTCGGGGAGGCGGTGGCGCGGCGTGCGGGGCTGGAACAGGCGGGGGCGGGAGTGAGGAAAGGGAAGGCGGACGGCGGTGTGGGGCGGAAGGGGGCGGTGAAGGCGCGGTTGGCGGCTTTGGAGGCGGACCCGGGCAAGGGTGGGGCGGCGGGCGGCGTTGGGGCTGGGCGGGGGACGGAGGCAAGACCTGGGGCTGGGGCAGGGGAGGGGCTGGCGGTGGAAGCGAACCGGCGTCCGAAGTACCTCCCGCGCTGGGATTCGCCGCGGTTCCGGCTGACGCCGCGGCATTTCGCGTATGTGAAGATCGCGGAGGGCTGCAATCACCCGTGCAGTTTCTGCATTATTCCGAGGATGCGCGGGAGCCATCGGAGCCGGGCGCAGGCGGACATTGTGGAGGAGGCGCGGCGGTTGGTGGGCGAGGGGGTGCGGGAGCTGAACCTGATTTCGCAGGACTCGACGTATTACGGGATGGACTTGCGGCCGGGCCATCGGAGGACGATTTCGTCGCCGGACCGATTTGCGGAGGCGACGCGGGCAATGGGGGGGGACGCGACGACGTTGGGGAGCCTGCTGGAAGCGCTGGACGGGTTGTCCGGGGATTTCTGGATCCGGTTGTTGTACACCCATCCGGCCCACTGGACGGACGGGTTGATTGCGACGATGGCGGGGTGCCGGAAGGTGGCACGGTATGTGGACATGCCGTTGCAGCACATCCATGACGACATGCTGGCGCGGATGCGGCGGGAGACGGACGGCGGGTACATCCGGGATTTGATCGGGCGATTGCGGGCGGGGATTCCGGGGGTGGCGTTGCGGACGACGTTCATCGTGGGATTTCCGGGGGAGACGGCGGCGCATTTCGAGGCGCTGCTGGGGTTCCTGCGGGAGGCGCGGTTCGAGCGGATGGGGGTGTTTGCGTATTCGAAGGAGGACGGGACGGTGGCGGGCCGTATGGCGGGCCAGGTTCCAATACGGACCCGGCAGCGGCGCCGGGAGCGGGCGATGGCGGAGCAGCATGCGGTGGCGCGTGAGATTGCGGCGTCGTTTGTGGGACGGGAGATGCGGGTGCTGGTGGAGGGGAAGGCAACGGCAGAGGCACTGGCGGCGGCGCGGGTGCAATCGTGGGAGCACGGGTTGATGCGGGAGGCGGGGACGGAGGGGTTGCCGGGGAAGCGCCGGAGCTACTGGGTGGGGCGGGGTGAGGCGGACGCGCCGGACATCGACGGCCGGGTGTACCTGACGCGGCCGGCGCCGGTGGGGGAGTTTGTCACGGTGCGGGTAATCGGGCACACGGACTACGACCTGATTGCGGAGCCGGCGGCGGAGTAGAGGAGGGGGGCCCTCGAGATGGATGCTGCCCAACCAACCATCCGGCACGCGACGGTGGCGGACGCGGAGGCGGTGTCGCGCATTTTCGCGGGGCCGAAGGCGATCTGGGGGACGTTGCAGATCCCGTATGCTCCGGTGGAGACGTGGCGGGAGCGGCTGAGTCAGCCGGAACGCGGCTTCATCCCGCTGGTGGCCTGCATGGACGGGGAACCGGTGGGGATGCTCGGCCTGCATACGCACCCGGATCGGCCGCGGGTCCGTCATGCGGCGACGCTGGGGATGGCGGTGCGGGATGACTGGCAGGGTCGGGGGGTGGGGACGGCGTTGATGGAGGCTGCGCTGGATATGGCGGATCGTTGGCTGCAACTGACCCGCGTCGAGTTGAATGTGTTCGTCGGGAACGATGGGGCCTTGCGGCTTTACCGACGGTTCGGGTTCGAGGTGGAAGGGAGGCTTCGGCAGGCGGCGTTTTGCGATGGGCGGTTGATCGACGTGCTGGTGATGGGGCGATTGAGGCCGCCATCGGAGCCGGGCGGCAGGGGGGACGACCACGTAGGGAACGAATCATGATCGACGCGGTGAGAGGCGAGGCGGCCATCGAGACCCGGGGCCTGACGCGGCAGTTCGGGGAGCGGCGGGCGGTGGACGGGTTGTCGTTGCGGGTGGAGGCCGGGACGTTTTACGGGTTTCTCGGGCCGAACGGGGCGGGGAAATCGACGACCATCAAGATGCTGACGGGGCTGCTGGCGCCGACGTCGGGATCGATGCGGGTGTTGGGGGCCGATCTGTCGGATGGGGAGCAGGCGCGGGAGGTGAAGCGGCGGATCGGGGTGGTGCCGGAGAACCTTGGGTTGTTCGACAATCTCACCGGGCGGGAGTACCTGACGTTCATCGGGCGGATGTACGGGGTGCCGCTGGCGACGGTGCGGGAGCGGTGCGGGGAATTGCTGGCGGTGATGGGGCTGGAGGGGGAGGAGCGGAAGCTGACGCTGGAGTACTCGCACGGGATGCGGAAGAAGCTGGCGTTGGCGGCGGCCTTGCTGCCGGATCCCGACCTGTTGTTCCTGGACGAGCCATTTGAAGGGGTGGATGCGGTGTCGTCGCGGATGCTGCGGGACACGCTGCGACGGTTTGTGAAGGGGGGCGCGACGGTGTTTCTGACCTCGCACGTGCTGGAGATTGTCGAGAAGTTGTGCAGCCGGGTGGGGATCATCGCGGCCGGGCGGCTGGCCTGCGAGGCGTCCATGGAGGAGATCCGGCGCGACGGGAGCCTGGAGGACCGGTTCATCGCGGCGGTGGGGGAGGAGGCGGGTAGCCCGGCGCGGCTGAGCTGGCTGGAGGACGAACGGTGAATCTGGAGCAGCTCCGGGCGCTGCTGTGGCTGCGGTGGCGGCTGACCCGCAACCAGTGGAGCCGGGGTGGGACGATCCAGGCGGTGCTGACGGCGATCGGGATGGGGTTGGGCATGTGCATGGGGGCGGCGGCGGCGGTGGGCGGGTTGGTGGTGGGGTACGGGCCGCTGTCGCGGGCGGAGCCGGTGACGATGCAATGGGTGTGGGACGGGGTGGTGGCGGGATTTCTATTGCTCTGGCTCATCGGGCTGGTCACCGAACTGCAACGGTCGGAGACGATCGACATGACCCGGTTGATGCACTTGCCGGCCACGCTGCGGGATGTGTTTCTGCTGAACTATGTCGCGTCGCATCTGCAGTTCAGTCTGGCGTGGGCGGTTCCCGGGGCGTTGGGGCTGGCGGCGGGACTGGTGTTGGGGCGCGGATGGGGGATGCTGCCGCTGCTGGCGCTGGTGTTTGGGTTCTTCTTCATGGTCACCGCCTGGACGTACTGCCTGCGGGGCTGGCTGGCGGCGTTGATGGTCAATCCGCGAAAGCGTCGTGCGGCGATCATGATGGTGACCGTGGGCGCGGTGCTGGTGTTCCAGGTGCCGAATCTCGGCTCCCAATGGTGGATGCGGGGTCACCGCGAGCGGATGGCCGGATTGAGCGGGGAGCAGCGGGTGGAGGCGCTGCGGGAACAGCGGGCGGCGGCGGCGGTGATGGTGGAACGGGTGCATCGGGCAGTGCCGTTCTTGTGGCTTCCGGCGGGGGCGCGTTCGCTGGCGGAAGGGCGGATGGGCATGCCGTGGTGGGCGGCGGCGGGGATGACGGGACTTGGGGCGCTGGGGTTGTGGAGGGCGTATGGGGCGACGCTCCGGTTCTACCGGGGGGAGGAACGGGGGCGTCGTGGGCGGGGCCAGGGAAAGGCGGGCCAACCGGGGGCGACGTCCGGGCGACCTGCGGGGCCGGTCTGGGTGGAACGCGGGGTTCCAGGAATGTCGGGGGAGACGGCGGCGATGGCGTGGGCGTGTCTGCGATCGATGCTTCGGGCGCCGGAGGTGAAGATGGCGCTGGCGATCAACGTGGTGGTGTTTGTGGTGGTCGGGGGCGGTTTGGCGATGAACGCGAAAGGGGCATTGCCGGAGCCGGTGCGGGCGTTGATGCCGGCCGGGGCGGTGGCATTGACGTTTTTCGGGATGATGCAGGTGATGTTCAATCAGTTCGGATTCGATCGGGACGGATTCCGGGCGCTGGTCTTGCTGCCTGCCCGGCGGAGCGGGGTGCTGCTGGGGAAGAACCTGGCCGTGGCTCCCGTCGCGCTGACGGTTCTGGGGGTGTTGCTTGGGCTGCTGACCGGACTGGGAGGCATGGCGTGGACCGGTTGGCTGGAGGCGATGGGGTTGTTTGTCGCGGCGTGGGCCCTCTTGAGTCTGGCGGGGAACGTGGCCTCGATCCTGGTGCCGTATCGCTTCCAGCCGGGTTCGACCAAGCCCACCAAGATGACCGCATTGACGACGTTTCTGATCCTGCTGGTCACGTCGATGTTTCCGGTGGTGATCGCTCCGCTGATGCTGCCGGCAGCGGCGGGGATGGTCCTTGAACGTGGGTGGGGTTGGCCTGGGTGGGTGGTGTCGCTGGGGGGGGCGACGGCACTGGCGGCGGCGTCGGTGACGGGATACCGCTTCGCGTTGGAACCGATGGGGCAATGGCTCGCTCGGCGTGAGCGGGCGATTCTGAAGGCGGTGACCGAGCAGGTGGAATGAGCTGCCTTTGCGGGTGGCGGGTGGGGTGGGGCGCGGCTTGACGCGGGACCTGTGAGGGTGATGTGCCGGAACCCAACTGCGAGGGCTGTCCGGGCGGTGGTTCTCTCCGAATCGAAATCGACTTTCTATCCACCCATCCCGCCGCTCCCGAAGCAAATAAAGAGACAGTCCAAATTTCTTTGGCCAAACGCTCCGGCTTGGCACCCGCACAAAGATCCATCCGGCCGCTCATGACTTTCGACAAGGCGGTGAGGTGAGAGGTGAGAGGTGGGGGGCAGACGGATAGCGGTGTCAACAATAATATGTCAGTCTTATTGACAGAATGGTCAATTAGAAACTGCCAGACCAATTCTGCGAGGCACTGGAACCGCAACTGCGAGTCAACAATAGCGTGTCGGGCTGATTAACCTCGACCCACAACGCCGGGATGCACGGGAGAGAGGGAGGCGCAACGGCTTCGGCGGCGGCTTTGGCTTGGACCGGGGGGACGGGGCATGGCATAAGGCCGGTCACCGAGGACCCATCAACCCATCACGCATCAGCACGGGAGCGCACCATGTTTCGGCGATTGACGAACGTAATCCGGGGTTTTGTGGCCCTGTTTATCGGGGGGGTGGAGAAGAGCGCGCCGGAGGCGCTGCTGGAGGTCGAGAAGGAGAATCTCCGGAAGCAGATTGCCAACTACAACCAGGGACTGGCGGCGCATGCGGGGATGTGCGAACGGCTGATGGCGCAGGTGAAGAAGCTGGAGCGGGAGGACGAGGAGTTGAGGGCCAAGGCGACGGCCAACCTGCGGGCGGGGAACCGTGAATCGGCGGGGCAGTACGCCCTGCGGCTCCAGACGGTCGGGCGCGAATTGACGGAGAACCGCGCGCAACTGGCGGAGGCGGAGACGACCTACCGGCAGTTGGTGACGGCGCGGGACGCGTCGATCCAGGCGGCGAAGGCCAAGATCGAGGCGCTCAAGAGCAGTCTCAATGAGTTGAAGATTCAGCGGGCGACGGCCGAGTTGGGCGAAATGGCTTCTGGGATGATCACCAGCATCGGGGGTTCCGGCGACACGCTGAACCGGCTGCATGAGATGGTGGAGGAGGAGCGCCAGAAGGCGGCAGGCCGATCGCGGGTGGCGCGGGATTCCCTGGACCTGGGCGATCTCGAGGCGAGGGAGCGGGAGCAGAAGGCCATGGCGGAGATCGCCCTGGCGGACTTTGCGGCGCGGGAGGGGATCGCCCTGGAAGCGCCGGCCGCCCAGGCCCCGGGACCGGGACCGGGTCCGGATGCGCCGCCGCCAAAGCGCATGGGGCCGCAATCGGAAGGCCGTGCCTGAGGACGGCGGTGAATGAGGTCAGGACCGGGGGCGCAGCCGGGTGACCGCGATGTCGGCGCAAACCACAGCGAAAGGGTGGCCGGCCTGGGCGGCGGAGATGGCGGCGCTTTACGAGAGCCACGCCGCCAGCCAGTTCGTGCTGCACGGCAACGTGGAGGATCTGCTGCCGGCGGGGGTTCGTCCGGAGCGGCCGCTGGCGCCATTGAGGTCGTTCCTGATCGAGTCCGTGATGCCGGGGTTCGAGGTGGTGCTGAGCTACGACGTCGGGAACGGGGTGCGCGTCGAGCGGGGCGGGGCGTTGCTTCAGGAATGGCCGGCATTGCGGGATGCGCCCGAATGGCCGAAGTCGGCGCGGGGCGCGGTCGAGCGGTTGACCCATTACTTCCGGTACGCGGCGAATCTGGCGCGTCTGGGTCAGGCGCGGCGCCAGGTGGGGTTGGTGGTGTGGGCGGCTCACCTGCTGGCCCCGGCGGAGGCGGGGTCGCACCCGGAGACCGGGGCGGTCGCACTGCTGTTGCGCGAGTGGGCGGGGGAGGAACTGACCGAGGCGCTGCCGCTGGCGACGTGCCTGGTCTGCGAGAACCTCCACGATCTGCACCCGATGGTGTGGGGGAATCCGCGGGTGGCGGTGTTGCACGTGCCGCTGCCCGGGGTGGACGAGATGACGTCGGTGCTGCGTCGGGCGTCGGCGGGGCATGCGCAGGCGATGCGGGTGTTTGCGGGGCGGGAGGTGGCCCTGGCGGAGGGATTGCGGGGGATGAGTTTTCGGGCGGTCGAGCGGCTGTTGCGGCGGCACGAGCATCGGGGGGAGGCGATTGACGAGGCGGCGGTGGCGGCGGTGCGGAAGGCGAATGTGGAACGCGAGTGCCGCGACCTGATCGAGTTCGTGGCGCCGACGCGGGATCTGGGGGCGGTGCTGGGGCTGGACGGGGTGAAGGCCTGGCTGCGGCAGGATCTGGCGTTGTGGCGGGACGGAGATCTCGAAGCGTTGCCGATGGGGTATCTGCTGTGCGGTCCGGTGGGAACCGGGAAGACCTTCCTGGTGGAATGTCTGGCCGGGGAGGCGGGGGTGCCGGTGGTGAAGATCCGGAATTTCCGGGACCGCTGGGTGGGAAGCACGGAGAGCAACCTGGAGCGGATTTTTCGTCTGCTGCCGGCGCTGGGGCGGTGTTACGTGTTCATCGACGAGGCGGACCAGGCGCTGGGGCGGCGGGATGGGAGCGGGCAGGACTCGGGGGTGTCCGGGCGCGTGTACGCGATGATGGCGAAAGAAATGAGCAACCCCGCGAACCGGGGTCGGGTGGTCTGGGTGCTGGCGTCCAGCCGGCCCGATCTCATCGAGGTGGATTTGAAGCGTCCAGGTCGCATTGATGTCCGTCTGCCGCTGTTCCCCTGTGCCACGCGCGCGGAGGGATGGGAGCTGCTGCGGGGGCTGGCGGCACGGCGCGGGCTGGAGGTGGACGAGGCGACCGGGCGGGAGATCGAGGCGGTGGTGCCGGAATGGTTGACGCCGGGGACGGCGGAAGCGCTGGCCGTAAAGGCATACCGGCTGGGGCGGACCCGGAAGCTGGGGGCGGGCGAAGCGCTGCGGGAGGCGGTGGCGGACCACCAGGCGCCGGTGCCGAGGGAAGTGCTGGAGCGGCAGGTGCGGCTGGCGGTGGGGGAAGCCACGGATTTGTCGTTGGTGCCCGAGGCGTTTCGTGGGTTTCATGAAGGCGGTCGCGGGGGGGGCGGCGGGGCGATGGCGGGAAGTCGAGGTGACCCATGATGGAAGTCCTGCGAGAAGCGATCGCGCTGCCGAACCTGCCGTTCACCGTGCTGCTGGCCGGGGTGGTGGGGTACTGGCTGATGGTGGCGGTCGGGGTGCTGGACATGGAGGGAGGGGAGGGCTCGATGGAGGTGAATGGCGATGTGGGCGGGGGATGGCTGTCGGGGATCACCCAGTTTCTCAACCTGGGGCGGGTGCCGGTGATGGTGGTGGTCAGTCTGCTGGCGCTGTTCCTGTGGATGTTCTCGATGATCGGGACGCATTACTGGGCTGGAAACTCCCTGGCACGGGCGCTGGTTCTGCTGGTGCCGAACCTGGCATTGAGCCTGGGGCTGACCTGGGTGGCGTCGCGGCCGGTGGCGGCGTTCTTCCGGAAGCTCAGCGCGGAGGGCGACGAGCATGTGCCGCTGATCGGGCAGACCTGTGAGATCACGACCAGCACGGTGACCGAGGCGCTGGGGCAGGCGCAGGTGACCCGGAAGGGGTCGCCGGTGGTGTTGAACGTGCGACCGCTGGAGGGGGAGCGGCTGGCGCGCGGGGACACGGCCTTGATTGTGAGCAAGGACGCCGGGCGCGGGGTGTACTACGTGCGGCGGGTGAGTTCGGAGACGCTGTGAACGGGGGAGCGAGGACAAGGCCGGGAATCGTTGCCGGGCGAGTGGCCCGGGGACGGGAACCGGCGGAATTGGAGAGACGAACGCAATGAACACGTTGGCGGCGGGATTCATGGAAGGCCTGATGGCCCTGGGCGGCGTGGTGGTGCTGATCGTGCTGGCCGGCATCGCCGCGCTGGTGCTGCGGTGCTACCGCAAGGTCGAGCAGGGAAAGGCCCTGGTGCGAAACGGCTTCGGGGGGACCAAGGTGTCGTTCTCCGGGATCGTGGTCTTCCCGGTCCTGCACCGGGCGGAGACCATGGACATCTCGGTGAAGCGGGTGGAGATCGACCGGCAGGGGAAGAACGGCCTCATCTGCATGGACAACATGCGGGCGGACATCAAGGTGGCGTTCTTCGTGCGGGTGAACCAGACGCCCTCGGATGTGCTGAAGGTGGCGCAGTCGATCGGATGCGTACGGGCCTCGAGCGAGCAGTCGATGGTCGAGCTGTTCGACGCGAAGTTCTCCGAGGCCCTGAAGACCGTGGGGCGGCAGTTCAACTTCGTGGACCTGTACAATTCTCGGGAGAAGCTGAAGGAGGGGATCATCAGCGTCATCGGCACCGACCTGAACGGGTTTGTGCTCGAGGACGTGGCGATCGACTTCCTCGAACAGACGCCGATCGCGCTGTTGAACCCGGACAACATCCTCGATTCCGAGGGCATCAAGAAGATCACCGAACTGACGGCGGCGCAGAAGGTGCTGTCGAACCACATCGACCGGGACCGGGAGAAGACCATCACCAAGCAGAACGTCGAGGCGCAGGAGGCGATTCTCGAATTGAACCGGCAACTGGCCGAGGCGGAGGAAAAGCAGAAGCGCGAGATCGCCTCGATCAAGGCCCGCGAGGAGGCCGAGGCGCGCAAGGTGCAGGAGGAACAGCGGCTGCGGTCGGAACAGGCCCGCATCGCCACCGACGAGGAGGTGCAGGTCGCCGAGGAGAACAAGAACCGGCAGGTCATCGTCGCGCAACGGAACCGGGAGCGGACGGACGCGGTCGAGCGGGAACGGGTCGAGAAGGACCGGCTGATCGAGCAGACGGAGCGGGAACGGGTGGTGACCCTGGCGCAGATCGAGAAGGAGAAGGTCGTCGAGGCGCAGAAGAAGGCGATCCAGAACACCATCCGGGAGCGGTTGGAGGTCGAGAAGACCGTGGTGCTCGAGCAGCAGCGGATCAAGGATGCCGAGGCGTTCGCCACGGCCGACCGGGACAAGAAGGTGGCGATCACGGCGGCCGAGCAACTGGCCGAGGAGGCGCTGGTGCGCGACATCAAGGCGGCCGAGGCGGCGCGGAAGGCGGCCGAGCTGCGGGCGGAACAGGAACGCTTCGTCACGGTGCGCGGGGCCGACGCGGCGCGGGAGGCGGCGGAACGCCGGGCCCAGGAGTTGCTGATCGCGGCGGAGGCGGAGGAGGCGGCGGCCTTGAAACAGGCGGCGGCCCGGAAGGAACTGGCGGCGGCCCTCAGTGCGGAGACGGCGGCCGTCGGACTGGCCGAGGTGCAGGTCATCGAGGCGCGGGCGGAGGCGACGCGCAAGCAGGGATCGGCCGAGGCCGAAGTCATGCAGTTGAAGTTCGGGGCCGAGGCCGAAGGCATCACGCGGAAGGCCGAGGCGATGAAGGAGTTCGACGGCGTCGGTCGCGAGCACGAGGAGTTCAAGCTGCGGTTGAACCAGCAGCGGGATCTGGAACTGGCGGGCATCGAGGCCCGGAAGGCCATCGCCGACAGCCAGGCCGCGGTGCTGGGGGAGGCGTTGAAGCATGCCCGCGTGGACATTGTCGGGGGCGAGACGCAGTTCTTCGACCGGTTGACCAGCGCCATCACCGGGGGCAAGGCCATCGACCGCTGGGTCGATCACAGCCGCACCCTGGCCGACGTGAAGGAGACCTTCTTCAACGGCGACCCGGAGTATTTCCGGACGCAGGTGCAGGGATTCATCGACCGGTTCGGGATCCGGACCGAGGACCTGAAGAACCTGAGCGTGGCGGCGCTGCTCGGACGGCTGATCGCCGGGGCCGAGGATGCGTCCGTGCGCGGCTTGCTGACCCGGCTGCTGGCGCGGGTCGAACGGGCGGGGACCGCCGAACTTCCGGCGACCGACTGGCGGGAGGCGCTGACGGCCGCCGCCACTTCCGGGCCGGTGGCGTCCGGCGGTGCAACCTCCGGCAAGCCGGCATGAGCGCGGTGCGAGAGGAGAAGACCGCGATCGGCCGGACCGGGATCGCACCCGGGGGTGTCGTCGCGGTCCGGACGTGTGAGGGCTGAGGCGCGATGGCGACCGAGCAAACGGCTGGGAGTGACGGGCAGGACGTTCTCGAGCGGGGGACGTATGAGATCCTGCGTCAGCGGCTGGAGGGGCAGGGGGCGGAGCTGCGCCGTCGGCTGGAGGGATTGAACGCCGCGCGGCAGGAGGTGTTCGGGTCGATCCCGACCACGCTGCTGGCGACCGAACGGCTGACCACGCGGAACAACTGTGTGCCGCGGGACATGTTTCCCATCGGGAACCGGCGGTTCCTGTTCGGGTACAACGTGCAATTCGGGCTGCGGACGGAGATCCAGCTCGAGGATGTGTTCGGATTGTACGAGCTGCGGGACCGGCAGTTCCACGAGTTGCCGCTGGACACGCTCCGGGTCGGGGAGTTCGAGGGGCAGTTCCGGGACCTCTACAAGTACTACAAGGAATCGGTGTTCAAGCGGTTCTCCCGGGTCGGGCCGCACCTGTTCATGGTGTTCCGGGTCGGGAAGAGCCTGTCGGACATCAAGACCTTCAAGTGGGTGTGCGCGGACGGCCGGCTCGAGTATCTGGGGAACCGGTCCGACCACGAGTACCGGTACCCGCCGCAGCACGAATTCGAGTGGCGCCGGACGCATCGGGAACTGCACCGGGCGGGGCTGCATCCGCACATCGCGATCGAGGACACGCTGTTCGTCGAGTGCGTGGGCGGCGATCTCACCATCAAGGTCGAGGACAACACGGCCTCGGGCGAGGGGATCTACTCGGAGCCCGTGGAGAACGCGGACCAGACCCTGGACGACGCGGAGTTCCACTATGCGCGGGTGGGGAGCCTGCTGCTGCTCAAGGTGCGTCCGTACCAGGAGCGGGCGTGGCGTCATTTCGTGTTCAACCGGAGGATGCAGGAGGTGCGGCGTATCGATGCCTTGGGGGATGCCTGCGTGCTGTTGCCGGACGATCAGGGGATCGTGTTCCCGGGCGGGTACTACCTGCAGAGCGGCGAGTCCAAGGGGTTCGAGACCGGGTTGAGCGACATGCATTTCGACCGGCGGATTGCGGCGCCCAACGGGGAGGATCACCTGTACGTGTTCCATCAGCGGGAGAGCGGGCGGTACCTGCTGATGTCGTACAACGCGATCGCCCAGCGCATCGAGTCGCCGACCGTCTGCCAGGGGTTCTCGACCTTCGAGAACGGGGAGATGGCCATTCTGCGCGCCGACCCCGCGCCGCAGAAGCATCACGTCGTGCAGATCTGGCAGACGCCCTACGCGGCGTCGGACTGGCAGCCGCCGGTGCGGGGCGACTCGTTCCTCCAGCGGATCGGGAACCCGGAACTGGTGAGGGCGCTGGCGGAGGGGCAGGAGCTGTTGACGCTGATCGGGCGCCGGGACACCTACGCCGATCTGTATCTCGACCTGGTGAAGCGGTCGGGCGACATGGCGGACGCCTACTTCTGGCTGGGGCGGGAGGACACCTTCGATCTGCGGTCGGTGGTCGGGGAGATCCGGGAGACGGCCTCGGCGGCGCTGGCCGAGTTCGAGAAGGTCGTCCGGATCCGGCGCGCGACTGCGGCGGAAGTTGCGCGGCTGGAACGGGAGTCCGGCGCGTTGTTCGAGCGGTTGGCCACCACGGCGGCGGCGCGGATCGAATACTTTGTCGAGGGGCTTGCCGGGCTGCGCGGGCTGCGCGGGGATTTGATTGCCGCCCGGGAACTGCGCTACGCCGACACCGGGCAGTTGGCGGCCCTCGAGGAACGGGTCACCACGCGGGCGGAGGAACTGGCGCGGGAGACCGTGGGGTTCCTGCTCGGGGAGGAGGCGTTGCGACCCTATGCCGAACGCATCGAGGCGTTGTCGGGGGCGGTGGAGCAGCTCGGGCGGGTGCGCGAGGCGAAGGAGACCGAGGCCGAGGTGCAGGGGATCGCCGGAGGGTTGGAGACGCTGCTCGAGGTGATGGGACAGTTGAAGATCGACGATGCGACCCAGGCGACGGCGATCGTCGATCGGATCTCGGGGCTGTATGCCGGATTGAACCGCGTGCGGGCGGCCTTGCGGCAGCGGATGCGCGCGTTGCGGGGGGCGGAGGAGGCGGCGGAATTCTCGGCGCAGAAGCGGCTGCTGCAGCAGGCGATGGCGCAGTCGCTGGACCTGAGCGACACGCCGGAGCGATGCGACGAGCACCTGAACCGGCTGCTGGTGCAGGTGGAGGAGCTGGAGGCGCGGTTCGCGGATTCGGACGAGTTCGTGCTCGAACTGACCGAGCAGCGGACGGCGTTGAGCAACGCCTTTGAGACCCGGAAGATCGAGCTGGTCGAGGGCCGGAACCGGCGGGCCGCCGCGTTGCAGGAGGCGGCCGGGCGCATTCTCCGGGCCGTCGAGCACCGGGTCCGGCAGTTCGCGACGGTGTCCGAGATCCACGGGTACTTTGCCTCGGACCCGATGACGCACCGGGTGCGGGAACTGGTGGAGCAGTTGCTGGGGTTGCGGGACACCGCGAAGGCGGAGGAGATCGACGGGCGGTTGAAGGCATTGCGGGAAGAGGCGGTGCGGCAGCTTCGGGACCGGCAGGAGCTGTTCGCGGGAGGGGCGGAGGCGATGCAACTCGGGCGGCACCGGTTCCTGGTGAACACGCAGGAGCTGGATCTCACGCTGGTGCGGCGGGGGGAGGGGATGTTCGCGCACCTCACGGGGACGGGATATTTCGCGGCCGTGGACGATCCGGAAATCCAGGCGCTGCGCGACGTCTGGGACCAGGAACTGGTGTCGGAGACGCCGCAAGTGTACCGGGCGGAGTACCTGGCCTGGGGACTGTTTCGGGAACTGGAATCAGGCGGGCGCCTTGACGAGGCGCTGGGATGGAACGAGGCGCAGCGGATCGAGGCGGTCCAGCAGTTCATGGCGCCGCGGCACGACGAGGGATATGTGAAGGGCGTGCACGATCCGGACGCGGCCCGGTATCTCGAAGCCCTGGTGGAGGTGCATTCGCAGGCGGGCCTGCTGCGGTACAGTCCGGCGTCACGGGCGCTGGCGGCGGTGTGGTGGGAGGGGGAACGGGACAGTGAGGCAGGGCGGCGCTGGGCGGCGCGGGCGCGTTCGATGGCGGGACTGCGCCGGGCCTTCGCGGCGGATCGCGACGCGGAGGAGGGATACGCCGGGGAGCTGGCGGGGGGGATGGCGCGGTTCTGCGAGGACACCGGATTGTTTCCGGTGACCCTGGCGCGGGAGGCGGCGGGGTACCTGTTCCGGCAGTTGCAGGAAGAGGGCCCTTTCGTGGTCAGCGGGGAGGCGGATGCGCTGTTCCGGTCGTTCGGCCAGCACCTGCAGTTGCATGGGTACCGCTCCGGTCTCGACCGGGCACGACAGGAACTGGCGGAGGATTTGGGGGCGCGGTACCGGGCGTTCCGGGACTGGGTGGCGGCTCATGCGCGGGAAAGCGCGCCGGGATCGGGCGGTCATGTGGATGAGGTGGCGGCGCTGCTGCTGCGGGACACCCCGGTGGCGACGGGGGTGGTGCAGGTGACCCTGCGGCGCGAGCTGGGTCCGATGGCGGGGATGCATGCGACCGTGCCGGAAGGGCGGGCGACCTTTGATTATCTGGATTTCACGCGGCGCCTGACGGAGCACACCGGGGAGGCGGTGCCGCGGTTCCGTCGGTTGCAGGCGCGGAAGAGGGCCTGGATCGAGCGGGAACGGGAGGCGCTCCGGCTGGAATCGTTCCGGCCGCGGGTGATGGGTTCGTTCGTGCGGAACCGGCTGATCGACTCGGTGTACCTGCCGCTCATCGGGGACAACCTGGCCAAGCAGATCGGCGTGGCCGGCGACGCCAAGCGCACCGACCGGAGCGGGCTGCTGCTGGTGGTGTCGCCGCCCGGGTACGGGAAGACGACGCTCATCGAGTATCTGGCCAACCGGCTCGGGCTGGTCTTCATGAAGATCAACGGGCCGGCCATCGGGCACCGGGTGGTCACGCTCGACCCTGCCGAGGCCTCGGGCTCGGCCGCCCGCGAGGAACTCGAGAAGCTGAACCTTGCGCTGGAGATGGGCGACAACGTGATGCTCTATCTCGACGACATCCAGCATCTCAGTCCCGAGTTCCTGCAGAAGTTCATCTCGCTCTGCGATGCCCAGCGCAAGATCGAGGGCGTCTTCCGGGGGCGGGCCCGCACCTACGATCTGCGCGGGCGGAAGGTCGTGGTGGTGATGGCCGGCAATCCCTATACCGAGAGCGGGGACCGGTTCGAGATTCCGGACATGCTGGCCAACCGGGCCGACACCTACAATCTGGGCGACATCGTGGGGGCGCACGCGGCGGCGTTCCACGACAGTTACCTCGAGAACGCGGCCACATCGAACCCGGCGCTCGGACGGATCGCCGCCCGGAGCCGCCGGGACGTGCTGGCAGTGCTGGCGCTGGCCTCGGGCGCGACCCGTGACGGGGTGGACTTCGAGGCGGACCATTCGCCGGACGAGTTGAACGACGCGATTGCCGTGGCGCGCCGCCTCTTCCGGATTCGGGACGTGGTCTTGCGGGTGAACGAGGAGTACATCCGTTCGGCGGCGATGCAGGACATGTACCGCACCGAGCCCGCGTTCCGGTTGCAGGGGTCGTACCGGAACATGAACCGCCTGGCCGAACGGGTGGCCGCGGTGATGACCGAGGCCGAGGTCGAAGCCCTCCTGCAGGAGCATTACCGCAACGAGTCGCAGACCCTCACCCGGGACGCGGAGGCGAATCTGCTCAAGCTGCGGGAACTGACCGGAGCGCTGACCGCCGCGGAGGCGGAGCGGTGGCGCGCCATTGGTGAGACCTTCCGGCGGCAATTGCGGTTCGGGTCCGATGCGGACGGCGACCCGGTGAGCCGGGTGGTGCGGCAGTTGGCGGGGTTTCAGGACGGGATCGAGGGGATGCGGGACGCGGTGCGGGACGGACTGGCCCGGCTGCCTGAGGCGCTTCGCCCGGCGGACCCGCCTCCCCCACCGCCCCCACCCCCTCCTCCTTTCGTGTCCGTGGCGCCCAACATGACCTTCATTGTGGCACCGGGGTCGCTGCCGTTGGTGCCCGCTCCGGCAGGCGCGACGGCACCCGCGGAGGTTCCGATCCCTGGTGCCGAGGCGGCGCCCGGGGCCCGGGTGTCCGATGGCATCCGCGAAGTGCGGATCAGCCAGGAGACCCTGCGACGGATTTGGGAGTTGATCGAAAGCCAGCCGACGTCCGGACCTCCTTCCGGTGCTTCCGGGGACGAGCCTGGCGAACCCGGCGAGCACACCATCCAGGTGCCGCGCGGGGAGTGATTGGGGGAATGGAGCAGGGAGTTTGGGCGCGGCAGTGGCCAGCTGAAGCTGGGAGAACGAACTGGGGGGGGACACGGGGGGACACCGGCTCCAGATCCGCTGCACAAACCCCAAACCCCCTTCGCCCCAAGGAACACCCAGGCGGTCATGTGCCGGATCGGCAAATGCGGGATCTGTCCGAACGCCCCGAGATCCGAGTCCCAGAGTAAATAAAATAGAAGGTCAGGCTCACTGTTATTGATGCAACCAGGCAAAATAAAGTCAGGAATAATATTGTTGACTCGAATTAAATAGAAAGTCAGGCTCACTGTTATTGACGCCGCGATTTCACTGCAACCCCTGCAACCCGGCACCCTCCATCCCACGAATCCCGACCAGGCGCGGTGGATGATTTCGTGTCGCTGGTCGTCAACAATACAATACAATGCCTGGCCGTATAAAATAGGAGTCAACAATAACAGGAGCCACTCGTCTCGTTGGGGAGGTCCGGTCAATTATATTATGCCGGCCATTGTAAACTCAGAGGGGCACCGACGATCGGGGAACGGGCGGTACGCATTCGGTCTTGGTTGGGGGGGGTGGTTCACCTGAACGTCACGGAACGGTCGCGGGGCTGTGACGTGCGGCGGGCGTGCTGACGGGTGGCGGTTTGGATCATGACGACGCGAGGAGAGGACTGGGACCGGAGGAGGAAACGTGTCCGGATCAGGACGCGGGGATTTCGACGTGACCGGGTTCGGGGCGGGTGGATGGGGGTGGTCGTGGTGGCTGTGATGGCGACGATGGGGCTGAAGGCCCAGCCGCCTGCGAGGTTGGATCCCGCGTTGCCGGACTATGAACGGGTGGCGGGGGTGTCGGGGACGTTGACGTCGATCGGGTCGGACACGTTGAACAACCTGATGGCGTTGTGGGCGGAGGGGTTTCAGGCGGTGTATCCGAATGTGAAGATCCAGATCGAGGGGAAGGGGTCCTCGACGGCGCCGCCGGCCTTGATCGAGGGGACGGCGCAGGTGGGGCCGATGAGCCGGGCGATGAAGGGGACGGAGGTGGAGGCGTTCGAGCGAAGGCACGGCTACCGGCCGACGGAGATCCGGGTGGCGATCGATGCGCTGGCGGTGTTTGTGCACCGGGATAATCCGATCGGATCGTTGAGCCGGCAGCAGTTGGACAGCATCTTTTCGAGCACGCGCAAGGCAGGCGGGGGCGCAATCGAACGTTGGGGGGACTTGGGGCTGGGCGGCGGATGGGCGCGGCTTCGACTGTCCCTGTATGGGCGGAACAGCGCGTCCGGCACGTACGGATTCTTCAAGGACGCGGCCCTTCGCGGCGGGGATTTCCGGGCGTCGGTCAAGGAGCAACCGGGGTCCTCGGCGGTGGTGCAGGGGATCGCCAACGATCTGGCCGGGATCGGGTATGCGGGGATCGGCTACCGGACGTCCGGGGTGCGGGCGGTGGCGTTGTCGGGCCGGGATTCAACGGCGTACGAGGCCACGGTGGAGAACTGTCTTTCCGGGCGGTACCCCCTGGCGCGGTTTCTCCATGTGCATGTCAACCGGCGTCCCGGTCAGCCAATGGACACGCTGACGGCGGAGTTCATCCGATTCATGCAGTCACGGCAGGGGCAGGAGGCGGTGGTGAAGGAGGGGTACTATCCGTTGCCGGCGTCGGTGGCGGCCGGGGAACTGGGGAAGCTGACGCCATGAAGACCGGGAGGCGATGGACGGCGTCGAGGTCGGTCTTGTGGATGGACGGGTTCATGAACCGGTTCATTCCGGTGGGCGGGATGGCGGTGATCACCGTCGTGCTGGGGATCTTTCTGTTCATCCTGTGGCAGGCGTTGCCTTTGTTCGGCGGGGCCCGGGTGGAGGCGCTGGGTTCGGTTTCCGTGCCCCCAGGGGACTACCGGGTGCTGGGCTTGGACGACAACGGCGAGCGGCCGTTTCTGGTCGAGGGTACAGGTCGGATCTGGTCGGTGGATTTCGCCGGGGGGGGCGGCGTGGAGGCAGTGGATCCGGGATGGGGGGACGGCGGAGAGATCACGGCCCTCCATTTCCGGGCGGCGCGGCAGGAACTGGCGGTGGGCACGGAGGACGGGCGGTGGTCCGTCGTGACCTTTTCCAATGAACCGGTGTGGGTCGGGGAACGGCGCGAGGCGCGGCTGACAGCGCGGGCGACTCCATGGGGACGGGTGGGGCCGGCGGGATCTGCGGTGCGGGCGTTGGGGTACGGGGACGGGGGCGAATCCAGGCTCATGGCGGCGATTAAGGAGGTGGAGGGTCGCACCGAGCTGCATGCGGTCAGCGTGGTGCAGGAGCGGACCCTGTTTGGCGAGGTGACGATGGAGATTCAGGAGGAGCATGACCTTTCCGCGAGGACGCGAGGACGGCTGGATCGGGTGCTCGTCGATGGGCAGGGAGAGGGGATGGTGGTGTCGAACGATGAGGGCGAAGTCTTCTATCTTCTGCGGGAAGGCGGGGGATTCGGGTTGCGGCAGACGTTCCGGCCTTTTGGCGATCTGGCCGACCCGGGAATTGGATCGATGGAATTCCTGTTCGGGGATGCCACGCTGATCGTGACCGGGAGGAACGGGGAGAACCGGTTGTTCAGCTTGTACGTGGAGCCCGAGCGTCAGCAGCGGGAGTTCGGCTGGACGAAGACCTTTCCGGCGCTGGCGGGGCGCGCCGCATATGTTGTGTCGAGCCCGCGGAACAAGGCGTTCCTGGTGGGGCATGGGGACCGGGCGAGTCTTCGGTACGGCACGACGGAAGCGGTGCGTTGGGAGGCGACGCTGCCGTTCGAGCCGGTGCTGGCGCGGGTGGGTGGGCGGTATGACCGGCTGGTCTTCCTGGATGCCGAACATCGTCTGCATCTCCACGCGCTGAGGGATCCGCATCCGGAGGCGGGCTGGAGGGGGATGTTTGGAAGGTTGTGGTACGAGGGGGCGGATGGGTCCGGGCATGTCTGGCAGTCCACGGGGGGATCGGACGAGTACGAGCCCAAGCTGTCGTTGGTGCCGCTGTTGATGGGGACGGCGAAGGGGACGCTGTACGCGATGCTGTTCGCGACACCGATCGCGTTGCTGGCGGCATTGTACACCTCGCAATTTGCGCCGCCGGGACTGCGGCAGACGATCAAACCGGTGATGGAGATCATGGCCGCCCTGCCGTCGGTCGTGCTGGGGTTCCTGGCGGCATTCTGGCTCGCGCCCTTGCTGGAGACGCGGGTGCCTTCGGTGCTGTTGATGCTGGTGGGGATTCCGGCGGTGGCCGTGGCGATGGGAAAGGGACTGGAGAGCCTGCCAGCCCGATACCGGGCGCGGCTGTGTTCGGGGCGTGAGATTGCGGTATTGGCGCCGCTACTCGCCGGGGTGGCGTGGGGGTGCTCGGCCTTGGGACCGGTGATCGAGCGATGGTGGTTTGTGGTGAGCGATCCGGTCACGGGCGAGGCTTTGGCCGATTTCCGGCTTTGGTGGCCGGAGGCGGTGGGGGCGGCGTTCGAGCAGCGCAATGCGATGGTGGTTGGGTTCGCCATGGGATTCGCCGTGATTCCGATCGTCTTCTCGATTGCGGAGGATGCGCTTTCGAGCGTTCCGGCGACGTTGTGGAGCGGTTCCCTGGCGCTGGGAGCGAGTCGATGGCAGACGGCGATGAGGATCGTGGTGCCGACGGCGTCGGCGGGGATTTTTGCGGCGCTGATGATCGGGCTGGGCCGGGCGGTGGGGGAAACGATGATTGTGGTGATGGCGACGGGGAACACGCCGATCCTGGAGTGGAACCCGTTTTCGGGAATGCGGGCGCTTTCGGCGAACCTGGCGGTGGAACTGCCGGAGGCGCCGCATGGGGGAACCCTGTACCGGACCCTGTTTCTGGGGGCGATGGTCCTGTTCCTGATGACCTTCCTGATGAACACCGTGGCGGAGTTGCTGCGGCAGCGGCTGCGGGAGCGGTACCGACTGGTATGAAGACCTCGGTGGAACGCAGGTCGGGAAGCCCGGTGGGTGAAGTTTGGGTGTGGGTGTCAGCCATGGGACTGATGGCCGGGGTGGCGATGATTCTGCTGTTGCTGGGGCTGGTGGGGGTGCAGGGGGTTCTGGCGTTTTGGCCCCGCCGGGTGGTGACGATCACGCTGATGGAAGACGGGGAGGCGGTGGAGGCGGCGGGAATGGAGCAACTGGGAGGGGAGATCGTCCGGCGCCAGGCGAGGGTGGGTCCGGGGCAGACGGGGCGGGGCGGGGCGGGGGAGGAGTGGCACGTGTTCACGGGCAGCCGGGAGGTGTACGGGCTGGCGTTTCGTTTTGTGGATGGCGCCCGGGTGGTGCGGATGGAGCACCCCCTCGATGTGTGGCGATGGGAACGGCAGGCGCATGGGCCCGTATTCGGGTATCCGGTGCGGTTGGAGGGCGCCGGAGGCGAGACCGTGCCTGCTGGCGCCGCGAACTTCTGGGAGGTTCTCGAGAACCGACTCGAGGCGGTGGAACGGGATCGGCGACGGATCCGGCGTTTGGAAAAGGACGAGATCGGGGCGGTCAGCGGGGAGATGGAACGGCTGCGGCGTCGGCTGGCGGCGTGGTCGCTGCGGCACGGGGGGGATGCCGTGGAGAATGCGGAGGTGCGCAGGTGGCGGGAGCGTCAGAGCGACCTGGAGGACGCGTACGAACGGCTGGCGGCGGAGGCGCGGGAGTTGCGGGACCGGGTCGGGCAGAACCGGCTGGTGTACCGGCTGCTGACGGGATCAGAGCAGACCCTCGAGCTGGGGCAGTTGCGGGGGTACTACGCTCCGAACCGGCTCGACTTCGGAGGGCGTGTGACGCGGTTTCTGCATCGGGCCTGGGAGTTTCTCAGCGAGGAACCGCGGGAAGCAAACACCGGCGGGGGGATCTTTCCGGCGATCTTCGGCACGTTCATCATGACGCTGCTGATGAGCGTGGCGGTGATGCCGTTTGGCGTGGTGGCGGCCCTTTACCTGGGGGAGTACGCCTCGCGGGGGCCGTTGGTGGGCTGGGTGCGGATCGCGGTGAACAACCTGGCCGGGGTGCCCTCGGTGGTGTTCGGAGTCTTTGGACTGGGGTTCTTCGTGTACCTGGCCGGCGGCACGATCGACCAGCTTCTGTTTTCGGACCGGCTGCCGACACCCACCTTCGGGACGGGGGGGATCCTTTGGGCGTCGCTGACGCTGGCCTTGTTGACCGTGCCGGTGGTGATTGTGGCGACGGAAGAGGCGCTGGCGGCGGTGCCGAGGGGGGCGCGGGAGGGTTCGCTGGCGTGCGGGGCATCGAAGTGGCAGACCCTCCAGCGGATCGTGCTGCCGGCGGCGACGCCCGGAATTCTGACCGGGCTGATCCTGGCGATGGCGCGCGGGGCGGGGGAGGTGGCGCCGCTGATGCTTGTGGGCGTTGTGAAGCTGGCGCCCGATCTGCCGTTGAGCGGGCGTTTTCCCTTCGTGCATCTGGATCAGAAGTTCATGCATCTCGGGTTCCACATTTACGATCTGGGGTTTCAGTCGCCCGATTCGGAGGCGGCGCGGCCCATGGTGTTCGCCACCACCCTGCTGCTCATCCTGGTGGTGGTGGTTTTGAACTTCACCGCCATTGTCATTCGCGGGCGGCTGACGCGAAGGTATCGCGGCAGCGCGTTTTGAACCGGAAAGACCGTCCATCGTGAGCGAGACCGTCCCACCGAACCCGCCGGAGAATCCGGGCTCCGGGGCGCTGAACCGGCACGGACTGGAGGATGTGCCGTGCATCGAGATCGAGAGTTACGACTTCTTCTATGGGGCGGTTCAGGTTCTGCACGGGATCGACCTGCAGGTTGTGGACCGGCAGGTGACCGCGTTCATCGGGCCGTCGGGCTGCGGCAAGACCACGCTGCTGCGAAGCCTGAACCGGATGAACGATCTGATCGAAGGCGTGCGACACCGGGGCGACATCCGGATCCGGGGCGAGAGCGTGTATCATCCGCGGACCGAGGTGATCGCCCTGCGACGGCGGATCGGGATGGTGTTCCAGAAGTCGAACCCCTTCCCGAAGAGCATCTACGAGAACGTCGTGTACAGCCTGCGGGTGGCCGGGGTACGGGACCGCGGGGAACTGGATGCGGTGGCCGAGCGGAGCCTGCGGGCGGCGGCGTTGTGGGACGAGGTCAAGGACCGTCTGCACGCCAGCGCGCTGGAGTTGTCCGGCGGGCAGCAGCAGCGGTTGTGCATTGCACGGGCCATCGCCAACGAGCCGGAGATCCTGCTGATGGACGAGCCCTGTTCGGCGTTGGATCCACTGGCCACGGCGCGGATCGAGGAGCTCATCCTGAACCTGAAGCGGGACTACACGATCCTGGCGGTGACGCACAACATGCAGCAGGCGGCGCGGATCTCGGACCGCACCGCCTTCTTCTACCTCGGGCGACTGGTCGAGTTCGGCGAGACGCGGCAGATCTTCTCCAACCCGCGTCATCGGCAGACGGAGGCCTACGTCACCGGGCGGTTCGGCTGACGCCGCGGTGCATCGACGCATTCTCGGAGGGCCGGATCCGGGAGACCGGCGGAGGTTGACGGTGTGTTCGACAGGGGTTTTCCTGTTTCGCGTTATGACGAAACACGCGTCGCCATGCGGGAATTGATGAACATCACCGGGGCGCTGGCGGACGAGAGCCGGGTCCGGGCGTTGCTGGCGTTGCGGGGTGGCGAGTTGTGCGCGTGCCAGGTCATCGAACTGCTTGGGCTCGCCGGGTCCACGGTGTCGCGGCATCTGGCCGTGCTGCATCAGGCCGGGCTGGTGCAGATGCGGAAAGAGGGGCGGTGGGTGTATTACTCGCTTGCGGGAGGCGACGCACCGGCGCGGGTTCGGTCGGCCTTGAAGTGGATCTTCCAGGCTGCGGGGGAGGAGGCGCGCGTGGCTGAGGATGAGCGGGCGCTGGCACGGATTCTGAAGGTGGATCCGGTCGAGCTTTGCCGTCGCCAATGCAGGAGGTGAGTTGAAGAGGTGAAAGAATGGGGACTTGACTTCGGGGGAGGCGCCCGGGACTTTCCCAACATCCCTGAAGGCACGGTGCGCACGGCCCCACTGCCGTTGACGTTGGCGAATCCTGAACATTATGAAATCGAATCTTCTTTCCTGGAGGGGCGGCATCGCTGTCTGGATGGCCGTCGGACTGGTGTGGATGGGCGGGCTTGCCGGTGCGGCGGCGGCGAATCCTGCGGCCGTGCAGGCGGCGATCCAGGCACAGAACCGGAACACCCCGGCGCTGATGCGGTTGCCCGGGGTGGTGGGGACGGCGGTGGGACTCGACGTTCAAGGACAGCCTGAGATCCGGGTCTTCACGGAGTTTCCCGGGGTGGGCGGGATTCCTGCGCGCGTCGAGGGATTGCCGGTACGGGCCGAGGTGACCGGGATGTTCGTGGCGCGTCTGGACAGTTCGCCACGAGACATCTGGACGCGTCCGGTGCCGATCGGGGTCTCGACGGGACACCGTCAGATCACGGCGGGGACCCTGGGCTGCCGGGTGGTGGACAGCGAAGGAAACCTGTACGCGCTGAGCAACAACCATGTGTTTGCCAACAGCAACAATGCGTCCGTCGGGGATCCGTGGATTCTGGACGATGGGGACATTGTGCTGCAGCCGGGTCCGTACGACGGCGGGGTGTGGCCGACGGACAGGATCGGCTGGTTGTTCGACTTCGAGCCCATCCTGTTCGGGGGCGCGAACAACGTCATGGATGCGGCGATCGCGTACGCAGACTGTTCCGATGTCGGGTCGCACACTCCGGGGGACGGGTATGGGGCGCCCGGGACAGTTCCGGTGGCGGCCTCGTTGGGGATGGCAGTGCAGAAGTATGGGCGGACCACCGGGAGGACATTTGGGACGGTGGACGGGATCAACGCCACGGTGAACGTCTGCTACGAACTGCGGGGGCCGGTTCGATGTGTGAAGCTGGCCACCTTCGTCGGCCAGATCATCATCACGCCGGGGGCCTTCAGCGCCGGCGGGGATTCGGGCTCGCTGATTGTGACCCAGGATGAAAGCCGCTCTCCGGTGGGGCTGCTGTTTGCCGGCAGTTCCGTAAGCACCATCGCCAATCCGATCGGGCCCGTGCTGGCGCGATTCGGTGTGACGGTGGACAACACGACCGGGTGCGATCCGGGGGGGGACGATGATCCGCCGGTAGAGGAGAACGATCCTCCGGTGGTGGGAATCCAGAGTCCCGGGGACGGCGGGGTCTTTGCTTACAACGCCATCATCACCTTCTCGGGCAGCGCCATGGATCCTGAAGACGGCAATCTTTCGGGGTTGCTGCAGTGGACATCGAGCGTTCAGGGAGAGATCGGAGCGGGCGGCGGGTTTTCGCGATCGCTCGATGCGGGCCTCCACACCATCACGGCGTCGGTGACGGACTCGGGCAATCTGACTGGGAGTGCCTCGGTGGACATCACCGTGGAGGCGCCACCCCCGCCGAGCGGCATCACGCTGACGGCTGTGGGGTACAAGGTGCGCGGGCGACAGAGCGTGGACCTGAACTGGAGCGGGGCTTCGGCGACGCATGTCACGCTGATCCGGAACGGGGTGACGGTGGGGAGCATTCCCAACACCGGTTCCTACACCGACAACCTCAACGCCGTGGGGGGAGGTTCCTACACGTATCAGGTCTGCGAGGGTTTGACCTGTTCGAACACGGCACAGGTGACGTTCTAGGAGGCGTCGCGGGACGGTCAGGGGGTGTCAACGGAATGGACGATTCGCCGTCGGCAGATCGGTGGGCACGGAACATGCCGCCGAGGTTACCGGAGTCGTAGGGAGAGGTGAACGTCGCGAAGCGTTGCCCCGGAGGGCCAGGTTCCATGGGGCCGCAACGGTGTGGAGCGTTGGGTTGAGGACTCGCGGAGCTCGTCCCTCCGATTCGCGCCCTCCTCACCCATGACTCCGGGACGCACCGGACCTGCCGGCCGCGGCGTGTTTTGTCTGGTCAAGAAGTGTGGCGGCGCAACATCCTCCCTCCCGGCATGGGAGGGCGGAGCACCAACAGCACGTTGACGACGGTTCGGGACCTTGTGGTGGCCAATCGTCTGGGCATCCATGCCCGCCCGGCGGCGATGTTCGTGCGGATTGCGAGCCGGTTTCACAGCGAGATCCTGGTGGAGAAGGACGGCGAGCGGATCAACGGGAAGAGCATCATGGGGTTGATGATGCTGGCGGCGGGGCCGGGGAGCCGGTTGCGGCTGATGGCTTCCGGGGAGGATGCCCAGGATGCGTTGCGGGCGCTGGAGGAGTTGGTGACGGTGAGAAAGTTCGACGAGGAATAGCGGGCTGCTATCCTCGGCGCCGTGGCGGAAGAGATCTCGCTCGATGACCTGAGCCAGCGTGTTTGGGACGGTGCCCGGATCGGGACGGAGGAGGCGTTGGCGCTGGCAACGCTGCCCCTCGAGGAACTCGGCGCACTGGCGCAGCGCCGGCGGCACCTGGTGCGGCACGGGCTGCATGGGGGCAGGGGCGACGAGGTGGTCACCTACATTGTGGACCGCAACGTCAACTACACGAACGTCTGCAATGTGTATTGCAAGTTCTGCGCGTTCTGGCGGACGGAGAAGGACGCCGATTCGTATGTGATCGGGCTGGAGGAACTGGATCGGAAGATCGAGGAGACGATCGCTCTCGGGGGAACGCAGATCCTGCTTCAGGGGGGGCATCACCCGAAGCTCACCAAACAGTGGTACCTGGATTTGCTCGGCCATGTGCGGGACCGGTTTCCGGGGTTCAACATCCATGGGTTCAGCCCGAGCGAGTTCATTGCCTTCTCGGAGTTCTTCGGAGAGCCGGTGGAGAGGGTGCTGACGGACTTTGTGGGCGCCGGGCTGGGAAGTGTTCCCGGCGGGGGTGGGGAGATCCTGGTGGATTCGGTCCGCAAACGGATTGCGCCCCTGAAGGCGATGACGGCGGACTGGATGGGCGTGATGGATTCCGCCCATCGGCTCGGTCTGGCGAGCACGGCGACGATGATGTTCGGGCATGTGGAGACGTTGGAGGATCGGGTGCGGCACCTTGAGGTTGTCCGCGCCCAGCAGGATGCGTCGCTGGGGCGGTTGGACCTGGAGGGGAACACCCCGATGGCGCGGGCGGCGGCCTACGGTCGTTCCCTGGAGCAGGGAACGCTGCGGGGCGGGGCGTTCACGGCGTTCATCGCGTGGACCTTTCAGCCGGACAACGCGGTGCTGAAGGCGCCGACCGTGGGGGCGCACGAGTACCTGCGGATGCAGGCCCTGGCCCGGATCTACCTGGACAACGTCCCGTCGGTACAGAGTTCCTGGGTGACGCAGGGGCAGGAGATCGGGCAGGTGGCCCTGACCTACGGTGCCAACGACCTGGGCAGCATCATGATCGAGGAGAACGTCGTCAGCGCGGCGGGGACGACGCACCGCATGGGCGTGGCGGACATGACACGGCTGATTCGAGACCTCGGCTACGAACCCCGCCAGCGGGACAACTGGTACCGGTTGGTGCCGGCCGGGTGAAGGGTCGGGGTTCGAGCGGTGCATCCGGGAGTTGTGGGGAGAGGTGCGAACTCCGCCAGGCGGCGCTTCGGAGGGCCGGGTTCCACGAGGCCGCAAGGGTGTGGAGCGTTGGGATGAGGACTCGCAGAGCTCGTCCCTCCGATTGGCTGGCTCCTCACCCACAACTCCGGGATGCACGGGGGTTCGAGCCGAGGTTCAGTTGGGGGTTGTGTGCGGGGGACGGGACTGGCAGAAAGCGCTTGGACACCCGACGGATCTGACATCTCAAACCCGAACCGAAGCCACGCCGAGCCATGGAACGAACAGTCACCGGCGACGATTCGCTTCAGACGCGCGCCAGCCTGTTGGTGCGGCTCCGGGACTTGGATGATGCCGAGAGCTGGAACCAGTTTTACCGGACCTACGAACGAGCGGTCCGGGGGTTGGCGCGGAAGCGGGGCCTGACAGACGCCGAGGCGGAGGAGGTGGCGCAGGAGGTTTTCAAGCGCATCGCCGAGACGATACACGGCTTCCAACCGGCGTCCCGGTCCGGTTCCTTCCGGCGCTGGCTCTATCAACTCGCCCGGTGGCGGACCGAAGACAAGATCCGGGAGCGCGGGCGACTGGTCATGGAGCCGATCGGCGATCCCACCACCGGCAAGGATCCGTTGGTCCAGCGCATCGCTGCGCCGGACGACATCGAGGAGAGCCTCGAGGCGGATGCCCGGCGCCAGTTGATTCATGTCGCCCTCGAACGGCTGAAGCGGAAGGTGAATCCGCGCGATCTCCAGATTTTTCAGCTTCTCATCGTCGAGGAATGGCCGGTGACCAAGGTGGCCCGGTTCTTCCGCATCCTGCCGCCCTCGGTGTACGTGGTGCGGCATCGCGTCGGCCGGATGCTGCGGGCCGAACTCGATGCCATCGAGCGGGACCTTCAACGCGGCGCCCGGGAATCTTGAGCGCCGCGTGAGCCGCCACGCCTCATACCCGCCGCCGCCCGACATCCCCGACTACACCCTGCTCAAGCCCATCGGCCGGGGCAGCTATGGCGAAGTCTGGCTGGCAAGGAGCGTTACCGGCGTCTTCCGGGTCATCAAGGTCGTCCGACGCGACCGCTTCGAGGACGCCCGACCGTTCATGCGCGAACTGGAGGGCATCAGCCGCTTCCAGGCGACGGTGTCGGGACGGCCGCGTCAGCTCGCCCTCCTGCATGTCGGGCGCAATGAGGCCGCCGGTTATTTCTACTACGTGATGGAGCCGGCCGATGATGCCGAGTCGGGCTCCGAGATCGATCCCGACCGCTACGTTCCGCTCACCCTGAAGGAGTTGTTCACCCGGCGCGGACGCCTGCCTGCCACCGAATGCGTCCAGCTTACCCTTGAACTCGCCCGCGGCCTCGCCGTCCTGCATGAGGCCAACCTTTCCCACCGCGACATCAAGCCTTCCAACATCATCTTCGTCCAGCGGGTGCCCAAGCTCGCGGACGTCGGACTGGTCGCCGACAACGAGGCCACCATGACCTGCGCCGGCACGCCCGGCTATGCCCCGCCCGAGGGGGCGGGTTCGCCCGCCGCCGACATCTACAGCCTCGGCAAGGTCCTCTACGAACTGGCCACCGGACTCGACCGGATGGAGTTTCCCCGCCTTCCATCGGACCTCCCCGACGGACCCGATGTCGCCCTCCTCGGGGAAATCAACGCACTGGTCCTTCGCGCCTGCCATCCGGACCCCACGAGGCGACAGCAGTCCGGGCAGGCGCTCGCCCGGGAACTCGAATTCATCCAGGCGGGCCGCTCGGTCGCCTTCTACGAGGGATTGCGAAAGCGCGTCCGCGCCTTCGCCCTCGCCGCCGGCACGGTCACGCTGTTGACCTCCCTGGTTGCCGCCCTGCTCGTCTGGCGCTCCGGCATCCTGGAACGTGCCAACGACGCCACCCGCCGCGCTCTCTATCGCTCCGATCTCGCCGTCGCCCAGCTCGCCATGGCCAGCGGCGATCTCGGCCGCGCCCGCGCCGCGCTCCAGCGTCAGATTCCGGAACCCGGCCAGACCGACCTGCGCGGCCTCGAGTGGGACATTCTCACCCGCGAGGTTCGTGGCGAAGGCACCCCCCTGCCGTCCCTCACCAACGGCGTTGCCGTCCGCAAGATCGTCGTCGATCCCACCGGCCGCCGTGCCGCGGCCAATTTCGCCGACAACCGGGTCGCCGTCTGGGATCTCGAAACGCGCCAGATCACCCACCAGTTCGAAAACGTCCAGGTCCTCGGCGGCTTCTCGCCCGAAGGCTATCTCGTCGTCGATGAACCCACCCGCGCCCTCCGCTTCGAAGACCTCGACGCCCCCCACCCCCATACCCAGCGCCGCGTCGAGACGGGACAAAGGTTGGTGGCATACTTGAATGATGGGAGAATCGTAGTGCTCTCCAGAGAAGGAGACTTGGTCCTGTCTGCCTTAAACATTCTAACGGGACGAGTTGACGGACAATTCAACATCAACGCACGGTATCCTGACTTTGTTATTTCCGCGATCGATGTTTCACCAGACGGAAGGCGTATAGCGGTTGGGCTGCTTAAAGAGGCAGGAGCAGCTCGGAAACGAATCTTAGTCTCATTGGATCTAGAGGCAAATGTGGTGTTGTGGGATAAAGTCGTTGATGGGCGCATTATTTGGGTAAAAGCCGCTCCTGATGCTGAGCATTTTTCTGTCAATATTGGAGGGCTAACACCGAGAATTTATAGCTACTCGGCGAATAGACCAAATGTCCCGTTAGTGGGACATACGTCTAGGGTGCAAGATGCTGCCTACTCCTGGATGGGAGACTTGTTTGCTACTGCTGGAGCAGATCAGGCAGTGCGAGTGTGGAGCGTTGATTCAGGCGAGTTGGTGAGTACACATAGAGGACTAGGAAGACCAGTTATAAGCCTCGATTGGCTGCCTGATGGCAAGAGACTAGTCGCTGGAGATGATCTCGGAAACTTCCACATCTTCGATATCCCCTCTACAGAGCCTCCTGACATATACAGCGGTGCATATGCGGATGTGCATGGAGATATCACTTTTGATCCGACGGGAGCACTAATTGCTGTAACTGAAAGCACGAATAGGGTAGCGCTGATTTCTGCAGATGATCTGACTGCAAAAGTGCCGGTTGATGGAATGTTTCAGCCGATCACGTTTTCAGGAGATGGAGAATTAATATTTGGATTTGCAATGGATTGGTCTGTACTCTCATTTTCTCGGATTAGCGGAGAGTTCACCAAGCTTAAAGTACGTCCGCCAGAGGAATTCTCGGTGAATTCATGGACCGTTTCGGAGGCCGAAGGGCTCGTTGGTCTAGCGGGGGGCGATGGTCGGGTTTGTATTATCGATTTGACGTCTGCAAGCCTTGTTACCTTAAAAGAATCAGACTCTAAGGCGATTTGGGGTCTCGCATTCGCGCCAGGATCAGCGGAACTTTGGACGGGATCGGAAGCTGGTGCAATTCGGCGTTGGAATGCGAGGACTGGTGCTTGGCTTGAGAATGTTTGTGATATAAATGAGGATCTGCAAACAATCGCACTATCTGCCGATGGAAAATGGTTGGCAGTTGGGATTTTCGGTGATTCAAGCATCAAAATCTGGGATCGCATCAAGACTAGGTGGGTGGCCAAGCTCTTTTCGCATCGAAGATTTGTCTCTTCACTGGTGTTCAGCAAGGACTCGAGGCGGCTAATCTCTGGGGGCGTCGATGGTAGGGTTGTGCTTTGGCGAGTTCCGGAGTTTGAAGAGGTTGCAGCGTTCGAGGTTGATCAGGCTGATAATCCTACAGGAGACGAGGGGGTATCAATCCTTCGCCTTTCGCCAAATGAAACTGCTTTGGCAGCGCTAACAGAGGACGGCCGAGTGCGCCTGTGGCGCACGCAAGGCACACTAGTTAGCCGTCCGTAGCATTGGAGATTGGGCTAGATTTCTTTGTGCCGGAATTTGCGCGACTTTCCAACCTAGACATTGAGCAATGCCTATATCGGCTCTGTTCCAGGCAAGCAGTATAGAGATGGGTAACTATATGCCCTACCTGGGGCAATCATTACTGTGCTCTTCTGGCATAGAAGGTCATCTCTTGTGGTGGGCTGCTGTAAGGTTCATCTCATCGAACGAAGTGAACTTCACCGAGGCGACCAGTTCCATTGCGGTCGATGTTTGCATCGTCGATAGTTCCAGCTATGGCGGAAGTGCCAAGCTCCTCATGCGCTCGGGCACTTGAAGGTGGAGTGCTAAAGCCGAGTTGGGTAAACAGGTGAATGATGATAATTATCAGCTCCATAATTTTCGTAGTTGATGGTACTCGATAAGGAATTCCGGATCAATGAGGAATTCAAGATTACTCTAATCAGGCTATTCCCTTAGTTGGTTGCATTCAGCAGGGAAAGCGGTGGAGGATGTGATGATTGCTGCGGGAATTCGTCGCCTGTGGAACGGGTTGGGCTTGTTGAAGTGCTAAGAGTTGATGAAGTCATGAATAAAAGCCGTTCTTATGATCGATGAGTGTAATTGAAATGGCTGTGTGAATATTGTGGAATGAAAGTGATCGACCGTGGAATGAGTACTTTTTGTATAAGTGAGGTAGGGATTGCGGTAGAAACCCGGTGGTGCCAAGTGTGATTTCAGCGGACTACGGGGTTGCGATTAGGAAATTCTCCTGCGATAAGCTCTTTGCGTAGGGCATTTGCACAATTTGGATTGGGCGGACACTGGATCGGATCAGCGGCTGGAAGGCGGTGTGAGCCATTGGTCGAGGCGGCGGCGGTCGCGTTTGGTGGGGCGGCCGGTGCCATGGGGGCGTTGGGGGGATGGGGAGGCGGTGGGGCGTGCCTGTTCGAGGGCTTCGGGCGGGGTAAGGTCTTCGAGGAATTCGGGGAGACGGGCGGCGGCGAGGCGGCGTTCCGGGAGGGCGCGGATACGGAGGGTGCGGGTGAGAGGGCCGGAGCGGACGGAGAGGGTATCGCCCACGCGGACATCGCGGGAGGGTTTGGCGGGGTGATCCTGGATGCGGATATGTCCGTTGCGGCAGGCTTCGGCAGCCTGGGAGCGGGTCTTGAAGCAGCGGGTGGCCCAGAGCCACTTATCGATGCGCAGGAGGTCCGGCATGGGAGGGAGGTTGAGGGGGGATGGGGAAGGGTGCAAGGCGAGGGGGGCAGGGGACGGAGGACGGAAGGTGGAGGACGGAAGGCGGAGTGTGAGGGTGGAGGTGGGGCTGGATTTTGGGGAGGGGAGGGCGGCAGGATGGGGAAATGATCCGAGCGCGAGAGATGGGAATGGGGCCATGGAGCCGGCGACTTGCGGGACTTGTGGTGTGGGTTGGGGTGGGGTTGGGGATGGGGCCATGGGGTGCTTTTGGGGCGGAGCGGTTGGAGGTTCGGGACGGGGACCGGGTGGTGTTCCTGGGGGACACGTTTTTCGAGCGGGAAGGGGTGTACGGATCGATTGAGGCGCGGTTGACGGCGGCGTATCCGGACCGGCGGGTGGTCTTTCGGAATCTGGCCTGGGCGGCGGACACGCCGATGGGGCGGTCGCGTGCGAGTTTCGACTGGAACAAGCCGGGGGAGGAGTGGTTGAAGCGGGTGCGGGAGCAGGTGGCGCTGGTCCGGCCGACGGTGGCGTTGTTGAGCTATGGGATGACGGCGGCGTTGGAAGGGGGGGAGGGAGGGGTTGCGGGGTTTCTGAGGGAGATGGGGTTGCTGATGGACACGGTGGAGGCGGTGGGGGAGGGGAGGGTGCGTTTCGTGGTGGTGGGGCCGATCCAGCAGGCCGGGGAGAGACCGGATTCGGAGCGGACGCGGGCGTTGGAGGCGGTTTCGCGGGGGTTGGAGGGACTGGCTGGGGAGCGGGGGGCGGTTTATGTGGACGGGCTGGGGCTGTCGCGTCCGCTGACGCGGATGCCGTGGAACGGGTACGAATCGCCGGTGGTGCTGAACGAGCGGGGGCATGCGTATGTGGCATCGGGGATGGTGCGGGCGTTGACGGGGAGGGCGGTGACGGGGGAGCGGGAGGAGGGGATGGCGTTGTTGGAGGAGGCGATCCGGCACAAGAACGAGCAGTTCTTTCACCGATGGCGGCCGGCGAACTGGACGTACTTGTTTGGGTTTCGGAAGCACGAGCAGGGGCGGAACGCGGTGGAGATCCCGAAGTTCGAGCCGCTGGTGGAGGAGTGGGACGGCCGGATTGCGACGTTGCGGGATGTGCGGCGTCCGGACCCGGCGACTCGAAGCGAGGTGGAGGCATGGACGGCGCGGGCGCGGGCAGGGGGAGAGCATGCGGGGCGGGGCGATGGCGGGGCGGAGGGATTCCGGCCGCAGGGGGTGCCGAACTTCGAGGTGCATCCGGGGTACGAGGTGACGCTTTGGGCGGAGAACCCGCAACTGTTCAAGCCGATCCAGATGAACTGGGATCCGCAGGGACGGTTGTGGGTGGCGAGTTCGAGGATCTACCCCCAGATCCGGCCCGGGCAACCGGCGGAGGATGCGGTGGTGGTGCTGGAGGACACGACGGGGGACGGGCGGGCGGACCGCTCGACGGTGTTTGCGGAGGGGTTGGTGATTCCGACCGGGGTGGTGCCGGACGGGAAGGGGGGGTGTTATGTGGGGGCGAGCCACGAGCTGCTGCACTTGGAGGATGGGAATGGGGACGGGCGGGCGGACCGGCGGAGGATTGTATTGAGCAGTTTCGGGACGGAGGACACGCATCACAATCTGCATACGCTGCGGTGGGGGTACGACGGGCATCTGTACATGAACCAGTCGATCTACACCCATACGCACATCGAAACGCCGCACGGGGTGCGACGGCTGAACTCGGGGGGGATCTGGCGGTTCCATCCGGAGACGTGGCAGCTTGATGTGTTCACGAGGGGTGCGTGCAATCCGTGGGGGCACCACTGGGATCGGTACGGGAATCACTTCTTCACGGACGGGGCGGGGTTCAAGGGGGTGTACCAGGCGATGGAAGGGGCGACCTATTTCACGTATGCGAACATGCGCCGGGAGGCGGAGAGCATCAGTCCGGGGACCTACCCGAAGTTCTGCGGGTTGGAGGTGTTGCAGAGCCCGATGTTTCCGGCGGAATGGCAGGGGCAGCTGGTGACGTGCGATTTCCGGGCGCACCGGATTGTGCGGTTCGGGTTGCAGGAGGTGGGATCGACGTTCCGGACGGTGGAGATGCCGGATCTGCTGCGGACGACGGACGTGAGCTTCCGGCCGATCGACGTGCGGATGGGACCGGACGGGGCGCTGTACATCGCGGACTGGAGCAATCCGATCATCCAGCACGGCGAGGTGGATTTCCGGGATCCGCGCCGGGACAAGGAACATGGGCGGATCTGGCGGGTGGCGGCGACGGGATCGCGTCGGGCAACGCGGGAGGTGGATCTGGGCCGGTTGAGCACGGTGGAGCTGCTGGAGCGGACGTTGTCGGCGAACGGATGGGAACAGGAGCAGGCGCGGGTGGTGTTGCGGCACCGGAACGCGGACGAGGTGCTGTCGGCGGCGGAGTCATGGCGGCGGGGGCACCGGGATCCGCGGGCGGCGTTGGAGGCGGTCTGGCTGGGCGCGGCGTTCCGGCGTCCGTCGTGGGAAGGGATGGCGGGTCTGGCGGGGTCGGAGGATGGGCGACTCAGGGCGGCGGCGGCGCGGCAACTGGGGCGTTGAGGGGGCGGGTTGGGGAAGAGATTTTCGTTTCGCGCGAGAACCGGCTGGCGGGCGTGTTTCCGTGCCGGTTAGCATGCTGCGCGGAAGCTGGAACCCAGGATGAACACGCTTGCTCGAATTGAACTCGAAGGCCGGACGTACGAACTCCCGACGGTCCGGGGCTCGGAGGACGAGCGGGCCATCGATATCGCGTCGCTGCGGAAGGAGACCGGTTACATCACGCTGGACGACGGGTATGGGAACACGGGTTCGTGCCGGAGCGCGGTGACGTTCATCGACGGGGAGAAGGGGATTCTGCGATACCGGGGCATTCCGATCGAGGCGTTGGCGGAGCATTCGTCGTTCGTCGAGACGGCATTTCTCCTGATCTACGGGCATCTGCCCAAGCGGGACGAGATCCGGCGGTTCTCGGATTTGCTGACCGAGGAGGCGGTCCTGCACGAGGACATGAAGCATCACTTCGAGGGGTTCCCGGCGCAGGCGCACCCGATGGCGATTCTGTCGGCGATGATCAACGCCAGCAGTTGCTACTATCCGGGGTTGATGGGCCGGGTGAACCGGGAACGGTTCGAGGTGCATGCGGCGCGGTTGATTTCGCAGGTGCGGACGATTGCGGCCTTTTCGCACCGGAAATCGCGGGGGATGCCGATCATCTATCCGAATCCGGCGTACAAGTACACGGCCAACTTCCTGCACATGATGTTCTCCCAGCCGTACCGGGAGTACGAGTTGAAGCCGGAGATGGTGCGGGCGCTGGACCTGATCTTCCTGCTGCATGCGGACCACGAGCAGAACTGCTCGACGGCGACGGTGCGGATGGTGGCCTCGAGCGAGGCGAACCTGTTCGCGAGCGCGGCGGCGGGGGTGTGTGCACTCTGGGGGCCGCTGCACGGGGGGGCGAACCAGATGGTCATCGAGATGCTGGAGCAGATCCGGCAGGGGGGCGACGACGGGCGCCGGTTCATCGAGGAGGCCAAGGACAAGAGCAGCGGCAAGCGCCTGATGGGTTTCGGGCACCGGGTGTACCGGAACTACGATCCGCGGGCGAAGATCATCAAGGAGGCGTGCGACCGTGTGCTGGCGACCCTGAAGATTTCCGATCCCCTTCTGGATATTGCCAAGAGGCTCGAGGAGGCGGCGCTGAGCGATTCGTATTTTGTGGAGCGGAGGCTCTATCCGAATGTGGATTTCTACAGCGGCATCATCATGCGTGCGTTGGGCATCCCCACGGAGATGTTCACGGTGATCTTCGCCATCGGGCGGATGCCCGGCTGGATCGCCAACTTCAAGGAGATCCTCGATGATCCCAAGTCGCGGATCTACCGGCCGCGCCAGGTGTACATCGGGGCGACGCTTCAGGAGTACGTGCCCCTTGAACAGCGTGGGTGAGGGGAGCGGTGGAAGCCGGGAACGGGCGTTTCGGGAAAGGGCTTGCCGATCCCGGATGCGTTTCTATTCCGGGGTGAGGTTGGCGCGTTCGCGAACGGCTTCGAGCAGGCGTTCCCAGTGGGGACGGAGGAACGGCGGGGCGTTGAGGCTGTCGAGGGCGTAGGATCGGTCGGCGCGGGCGAGGTCGAGGACCGCGGTGATGCGTTCCTCCTGGTACCAGCCGGCTTCGGCGAGGGGCATGCCGTTGGGTTCGCGGATGAAGGACTGGCCGCTGGAGGTTTGGAGGCCGTCGGGCGACTGGCCCACGGTGTTGGCGACGCAGTGGAAGATGCGGGAATTGGGTCCGACCGGTTGCTGGGCGCGTCCGGAGGTCCGTTTCCAGATCACGGCTTCGACCTCGTCGGAACTGCAGGAGGGATGGAAGAGGATCCTGGCGCCGAGCATGGCCGGGAGGCGGTACAGTTCGGGGTGCCGGCCATCGCGGCAGATCACCAGGGTGCAGGGGATGCCGTCGATCTCGAAGAGGGACAGCTTGTCGCCGCCGCGGCAGTAGCGCTGTTCGTCACGGCCGGCCATGTGAACCTTGGCGTATTGGTGGACGATTTCTCCCTTGGGCGAGATGACGTGGGCGAGGTTGAGAAGCCGGTCCCGCGAGGGTTGGAGGGTGCCGGCAATCACCCATAGGCCGGCTTCGGCCGCGGCTTCGCGGGTTCGGTCGAGAGAGCGTTGGATGGCGTCCGGGGAGAGGCGGATGACCTCGGGGAAGTAGTATCCGGTAAGGTTGGCCTCGGGGAGGAGGACAACGCGGCTGCCCTCGGCGGCGGCGGCGCGGATATGGTGGAGGGTGCGGTCGAGATTGTGATCGAGGGAGCGGGCCCAGTGGAGCTGGACGCAGGAAACCTGGAGGGTGGCCGGCGGAGGCATGAGTCTGGATGTGGGGACGGACGCCGGTGCGGCGCGCGAGTGGGGGCTCAGGCGACGCCCATCAGGTGTTGCAGGACCATCTGGTCGAGATCCTGGTAGTTACGTTCGGCGATCAGCCCCTGGGCGGTGGATTCGTCGAAGGTGCGGGCCTTGGCGAGGAGGATTTCGAAGGTGCGTTTGCTGTTGACCAGATGGTGGACCCAATGTTCGGGCCGGGTGGTTCGGAAGGGATGGACATCGAAGGCCACGTAGGCGCCCTTCCTGGCGTACTGATTGCGCTCGAGGGCGCGGACCTGGTTGAAGGCGACCCGGAGATTGGCGCTGCCGAAGGGTTTATCCTGGTCGAACTTGAGCCCGTTCTGATCGTTGAGGTGGACAGACCAGAGTTTGCCGAAGGCGCAGGCGAAGTCGATTTCGTCGGCGGGATCGAGGCCGGCGAGGATGGCGTGGGCGCTTTCGATGAGGCAGCCGACGCGTTTGGGATCGGAGGTGAGTTGGGCGAGGGCGAGGGCGTGGCCGATGGTGGGGATGTAGGCCACGTCCATCGGTTCATTGGGCTTTGGTTCGATGGCGATGCGGACCTTCTTGTCGTGGGCCAGCATGGCGTCGATGGCCTCGACCAGGTAATCGACGCATTTGCGGGCGTTCTTGGATTCGCGGATGTAGGAGCCTTCGCGGGCGAGCCACAGGACCAAAAGGTTGGTGCCGACGGCCTTGCCGATGTCGATGCAGCGCTTGGAGCGATCGATGGCGTACTGGCGGCACTTGCGATCGTTGCTGGTGTAGGCGCCGTCGATGGTCATCGGGCTGAACCAGAGCCTGGGGGCGACGATTTCCGCGGCGACACCGGCGTCCCGGAGTCGCTTGCCCATTTCGCGAGCTTCCTTGGAAATCTGGATGTCCGACTTGGCATCGATGTCCGGGACGACATCGTCGTCGTGGAACATCATGGCATCGAAGCCGGCGTCCTTCAGTTGCTGGAGTTTCCAGCCGAAGGTCTGGGGTTGCCGGACCGGGGGGCCGTAGGGATCCTGGCCTTCGCTGAGATTCCAGGGACCGAAGCAGAAGCGGTACTCTTGGGACGCGGCCGTCATGTGTCTCGGGAGGGTACGAGAATCTGGCTGTGCGGTGTAGCGAATTTCGTGGGGTGCCTGAACTTGGCAAGTTACGCCTCACGCCTGGTGGATCGGAGGCATGCGGCGGGACGGAATTGGTGCCGTCGCCTGGAACTTCCGGGAAGTGGTGCCCCGGCCAGGACTTGAACCTGGAACCAACTGATTAAGAGTCAGCTGCTCTGCCATTGAGCTACCGAGGCGTGGCGGCCGGATGAAGAGCCGCGGCAGCGATGAAAACGGTTCCGGGAGGATGGTGGCAATCCAATTTTCCCAAATTTGCCCCAAGGTTGCAGTGCGGAATCCGGGGATACGGCGGCTTGCGGACGGGGGGACGGGGCGGCACGCTGCGCCGCTCGGTTGGCAATGCGCCTCAAGATCCTCCATCGCACCCGGTACCGGTATTCACAGCCGGTTTCGGAGAACTACAATGAGGTGCGGCTTCAGCCGGTGTCCGATGAGGGGCAGGAATGCCATGGGTACAGGCTGGTTACCGAACCGGTGGCGAAGGTGGAGCGGTACCATGATTTTCATTTCAATTTGGTGGACCATTTCTACCTGAAGGAACCGCACGGGGAACTGGTATTGGAGAGCTGTTCGGAAGTGACGACGCGGGCGCGGGCGGCGGATTCTGAGGTGCCTTGGTTTCCGGTGGCGCGTTTGGGCGAGTGCCAGCGGTTGGAGCGGTGTTACGACTTTCTACAGCCGAGCGAGTACGTGTCGTTGGGGGTCGAGGTATGGCGGGTGGGGCAGGACCTGGTGTCCGGGGTGGACGATGCATGGCAATTGGCCTTGCGGATCATGGGGCACATTCACGAGACGTTTGTTTACGAGGCGGGATCGACGACGGTATCGACGACGATGGAGGAGGCTCTGCGAGAGCGGCGCGGGGTCTGCCAGGACTTCGCGCACGTGATGCTGGGGTTGTGCCGTTCGACGGGGATTCCGGCCCGGTATGTAAGCGGGTATTTGCATGTACCGGCAGGGACAGCGTTGAGGGGAGATCTGGCGTCGCACGCGTGGGTCGAGGTGTATCTGCCGAGGCACGGGTGGATGGGACTGGATCCGACCAATAACCGGATGGCGGACGAGCACCACGTGAAGGTGGCGGTCGGGCGGGATTACGCGGATGCGGCACCGGTTCGCGGGAACTTCAAGGGGCGGGCTGAACAGACGATGACAGCCGAGGTGCGGATTGAGCCAGTCAAGGGAGTGGAGGATTGACGGCAACATGGGCGTTTCCCCCACGTTTCAGCTTCGCAATTCCCGACGATCCCGCCGCATATGCGGCCCCTAGCCCACCGCATCAACCCGAAGATCGCGCAGGACGGTCAACCCTGGGATCGGGGCGCCTCGAATGATCCGCGCGCCGCTCTTGCGTCGCTTCCCGAACTTGTCCCGGTGCCGCTCCCACATCTGGTTCACAAACTCCTTCGATCCCAGGAACACCCCATCGGTCATGTGCCGGATCCGTAACCGCAGGATCTGGCCCAGCGGCAGTTGTCCGCCCCGCGCCAGTTCCGCCCGGATCGCCTCCGGGTCCAGCACACGCTTGTCGCTCCGCCCTGACGTCCCGCCAATCACGTAAAGCGCCAGGCGATATTCTGCTGACGCCGCGCTCCAGTCGGTTGCCCCCAGAAATCCCATGATTCCGCGGCGGATGACTTTGTCGCCGGTGAGGGCGGCGGCGTAGCCGCAGAAGCGGTAGTCCTTGGGATCGTTGACCAGGCCGGCGCGGACGGGGTTGAGGTCGATGTAGGCGGCGATGGCGCGGAGGGTGCTGGTACAGTCTTCCACCAGGACACTGCGGAAGCGTTCGCCCCAGAGGTAGCCGGTGCGGTCATGACGGCGGTTGTACCAGCGGGAGAAGCGTTGTTTGAACTCCTGGAGGAAGATGGAGAGGTCGGCGATGCGGGAGAGGACGGATTGGCGGATGTCGTCGGGGATGGGTTGGCCCTTATTGAGGGCGGCGCGGGCGAGGGAGGGAAGGGTGGCCTTTGGGCCGTAGAAGTCCTCGAGTTTGGCGAGGATGACGTCGTCCGGGATGGAGTCCGGGAGGGGCTTGGGCGGGACGCGGATGAGGAGATGGAAGTGGTTGGACATCATGCAGAAGGTGATGATGTCGATGTCACAGAAGCGGGCGAGGTGGTGGAGGATGTTGAGGAGCTTGTGCTTGGCGGAGTCGTCGAGGAGGGGAAGGCGGCCGGCGACGCGGGACATGCAGTGATACGTCGCCGGGAGGGTGGGGTCGGCTGTGATGCGGGGGGTTCTCATGGGTAGTTGAGGGAAGGACGTGATTGAGGGTGCGATATGCGGGCCGTGGGATGGGTGCGGTAAGAATGGAGTGAGCAGGGTAAAGGCGGGGGATCAATATTAAAGAGACTGACCTAATGCAAGGCTATACTGGTCTCTTGGTCTTTGGTTCGAAACTACCCCTACGGAATTTTCCTGCGCGGATTCCATCACTCCTGGCGCGGGTGATCCACATCGATTCACTCCTCTTGCTTCGGGATGGTTCGGGGAGCAGGCGATTGGCGGCTTGGCGTTTGACGGGTTGGGGTGGTGGCCGTTGTATTGGCGCCTCGCAAGCCATGACCATGAAGACCCCGATTCCCCGCCGTCGCGCCTTCCGCACTCTGGCCCAGGGGGCCGCTGCCGCCGCTGTTGCCGCCGATCTTGGGCGTCGCGTTGCTGCCGCCGAGAGGGTTGGGGGGCTTAAGGGGCGTATCAACCATTCCGTTTGCCGCTGGTGCTACGGGCGGATTCCGTTGGAGGAGTTGTGTCGGGCGTCGCGCGAGATGGGGATCTCGGCGATCGACTTGCTGGGGCTGGAGGAGATCCCGACGGCGAAGCGGTTTGATCTGGAATGCTCGATGGTGAGCGGCATTCCCGGGGGCATTGAGAGGGGCCTGAACCGGGCGGCCAACCACGAGGGCATCCAGAAATGGTTCGAGGAGGCGGCGCCGAAGGTGGCGGCGCTCGGATGCAAGAATGTGATCTGCTTTTCAGGGAACCGCGCGGGGATGTCGGACGAGGAGGGGATCGAGCAGTGCACCGCGGGGTTGAAGAAGTTGCTTCCCATCGCCGAGCGCCACGATCTGGTGCTGGTGATGGAGTTGCTGAATTCGCGGGTGGATCACCGGGACTACATGTGCGACCGGACGCCCTGGGGGGTGGAACTGTGCCGGCAGGTGGGGTCGGAACGGTTCAAGCTCCTTTACGACATCTACCACATGCAGATCATGGAGGGGGATCTGATCCGGACATTGCGGGCGAGCGCACCGTACATCGCGCATTACCACACGGGCGGCGTGCCGGGCCGGAACGAGATCGACGAGAGCCAGGAGATCTACTATCCGGCGGTCATGCGGGCGATCCTGGAGACCGGATTCAAGGGGTACGTGGCGCAGGAGTTCATTCCAAAGCGCGAGGATGCCCTGGGGTCGCTGGCACAGGGGGTGCGGATCTGCGACGTCTGAGTGCGGGCCGGTCCGGGAACGGCGCAGCCGGGAGGTTGGTCCACCGCAAATCGCTCCATGCACCTGCCGCTGTGGATAGTCGGGCTGGCCCTGCTGGCATGGGGTTGGGAGATCGGCCAGTTGGCGCTGGCGGTGCCGCTGGCGCTGCTGGCCGCGGCGCCGCAGTGGACAGGGTATCGGTTCGCTCTGGGTCGGAACGAGTTTCACCGGGCTCTGGATGTGTGCTGGGTGCTGGCGTTCGGGGGGCTGTTGCTGATCTACAGCCTGGAAGATGTTGGGAATGTGCTGCGGAGCGCGGCGCGCTGGCTGCCGGTGATGGCGGTGCCGGCGGTGCTCGCCCAGGGGTGGTCCGAGAGCGGGCGCATTCCGCTCAGCGCGGTGCTGCCGTGGCCGTCATGGCGTCGGCGTCCTGAGCCGGACGGGCCGCCGTTCGATGCGGGCTCCCTGGTGGTGATCCTGAGCCTGGTTTCCGCCAGCACGGCCGGCGCGGAGCGGCCTTGGTTCTTTGCGGTGATCGTTGGTGTCCTGGGCGTCTTCCTCTGGTCGCGGCGTGCCCGGGGTCACCGGGCATGGGCCGCTGCGATGGTCCTGGTGCTGGCGGCGGCGGGAGGCTGGATGGTGGCCCGGGGTCTGGCGGTCACGCAGCAGTGGATCGAGGACGGGTTGATGGCGTGGACGACCCGCTGGTACCGGGAGGGGGCGCCCTACCGGGTTTCGCCGACAGCGATCGGGCGGACGGGCCGGGTTGGAGGTTCGAGCCGCATCATTTTCCAGGTGCGGATCGACGGCGGTCGGGCCGTGCCAGCGCTGTGGCGGACGGCGACGTACACGGAATGGCGGCATGGGGAGTGGTTTGCCACGGGGACGGGGTTCGAGAAGGTGGATGGCCTGGAGGATGAATGGATACTGGACCCGGCTCCGGGCCGGGCGGGGGCCTTGCAGGTCGAGTGGGTGCGCCATTCCACCCGAGGGCTGATGCCGTTGCCGCACGGGACGCGCGTACTGCGGGAGTTGATCGCGGAGAGCGTGGAAATGACCCCGATGGGGACGGTCCGGGCTGACACGCGGGCGGGGGTGGTGGGATTCCGGGCGGAGTATGCGAGGACGGCGGCGGTGGAGCTGGAGCCGCGGGAGGGCGATCGGGAGGAGGTTCCGGCCGCGGAGCTGCCTTTGATTGCGGAGCTGGCGGAGGAACTGGGTTTGAGCGGACGTCCCGCGGCGGAGGTCTTGAACGAACTGCGTCGCCATTTTGCGGACCATTTCCGGTACACCACCGATCTGGTGGACAGTCCGGCGGACGATCCGCGGGCCGGCACGGCGCTGGGCCGGTTCCTGGTCGGGCATCGGACGGGGCACTGCGAGTACTTTGCGACGGCCGGGGTGTTGCTGCTGCGCGCGGCCGGGATTCCGGCGCGGTACGCGACGGGTTTCCTGCTGGATCCTGCGGAGCGGGCGGGGGGCGTCATCACCGTGCGGGAGGTGCAGGCCCATGCGTGGGTGCGGGTGTGGATGGGCGATGCGTGGCACGATTTCGATCCGACGCCGGCGGTGGATTTCCTGGAGGAACCGTCCGGGTCGTCGGGTTGGCAGCGGCGCTGGCACGAACTCAGATTCGCATTGCAGCGGTGGTGGTGGCTTGGGGAGAAGGCCTGGTTGCGGCAGGCGCACTGGCTCACGCTTCCGCTGCTGGCGATGCTGCTCTGGAGGTTTCGGCGGTTGCGGGCCGCCCGGCTGCGGGCTGAGGTGGGTCCGGGTTCGGGTCCGCGACCGGCCTGGCCGGGATTGGATTCGGAGTGGCTGCCCATCGACGCCGTGCTGACGGATCGGGGGTTGGCCCGGCGTCCGGACGAGCGTCCGGGTGTCTGGCGGGACCGGCTGGCGGGTGCGGGATGGGGGCCGGAGGAGGTGGGACGAGCGTGGACGGCGAGCGGACTGCATGACCGCCTGAGGTTCGATCCACGCGGGCTGGCGGAGAACGAGCGGGAGACGCTCCGCGTCGTCTCCTCCGATCTGGGGCGGGCGTTGGGATTGGCGCGGGGTGGGGATGGGGTGAGGCGCGGGGGATGACGGAGGACCGCGAGAAGGCGGATTGGGGATGCGAATCAGATGGGTTGGGAGGGGGCGGGGCGATGGCGCCACCAGAGCATGAGTTCGAGGCCGGTGCGATTCGGGTAGGAGCGGGGGATCCAGCCGCGCAGGAGCTCGAAGTGGGGGGTGAAGCGCTCCATGAGTTCCTCCTGAGTGCAGCCGAACGGGGGGCCGTCACCGTCGTCCCGGAGCATGTAGTGAATGGCGAGGAAGTGGCCGCCGGGTTGGAGCCAGCGGCGGACGGCGAGGACGTAGCGATCGCGGTCAGCGGGAGGGATGGCACAGAAGAGCGTGTGTTCGAACACCCAGCCGTACCGGGTCGAGGGTTGGTCGCCGAGGAAATCGCCTGCCGAGTAGTGAATCTGCCAGGCGGGATCGGATGGCGCTTCGCAGCAGCGGCGGATGGCGGACGGTGCGAGGTCGAGGCCGGTGGAGGCGAAGCCGTGACGGGCCCAGGAGCGGACATCGTGACCGGTACCGCAGCCGGGGATTAGGACCGTGCCGCGTGGGAGGCTGGGATGATGGTCGAGGAAGTCGATGAGCCCGGGGGCTCCGGAGCCTTTTTCCCAGGGGGTTTCGCCGGATCGATAGCGGTCTTCCCAGGCACTGGCGGACAAGGATTCCACCGGGCGAGGTTAGGGAAGAATTGCCGGGAAAGCCCGACTGTTCGCGGTAGGGTGGGTGGCGTGGCGAGAGTGCTTAGACATTGCGGGGTGGCGATCGGGGTCCTGGTCGGGTGGGTGCAGGCGGGGCCGGTTTGGTCGGCGGGGATCGCGTCGCGCCAGCCGGAGTCGGTGCTGGTGGGGGGGCTGGCGCTGGGCGCTTCAGCGGCGGCATGGGAACCCCTGGGTTTGATCGAGGCGATCGAGGCCACGCACCGGGCCGGTCTGCGGCTTCTGGAGGTCCGGATGGGGGGGCCGCTCGGGCGGGAGCATCCGGAAGGGTGGTTGGGTCCGGAGATGGGTGAGCCGCAGCAGGCGGCGTTGCGGCTCAAGGTGGCGACGACGGGGGTCCGCCTGGTGGCGGCACGGGTGCGGTTCAGCAACAACCCCGGGGCCAATGCGCGGTTGTTCGAGTGGGCGGAGCAACTGGGGATCCGCGTGCTGGTGGGGGAACCGACGTTGGATCAATTGGATCATCTGGAACGGATGGTGCGTCGTCACAACATCGGGCTGGCCCTGGCGACCGTGCCGGTGTCCGGACCGGGGTCGCGACTGGGCGGGACGGATCCGGCACGACTGATGAGCTGGCTGCGCGGGCGCGATCCGCGACTGGGGGTGGTGGCGGATGTCCTGGAATTGACCCGGGCAGGTGTGGATCCGCATGAAGCACTGGCGGTACTGCGGACGCGACTGCTGGGGGTCCATGTCGGCGATCTGAGCGCGATCTCCCCGCAGGCCCGGGCGGTGGGATGGGGGAGCGGCCGGCTGGACTGGCGTCGGCTGCTCAGTCAGCTGGATGAACAGCGGTTTGATGGGTACGTGGTGATCAGCGGGCCGGACGGGGAAGCCGGGTACGGGGACTCGCTGGGGGAGGCGGTGAAGGCGATACGAGGGGAGATGGAGGGGATGCGGGAGGCGAACCGGCTTCGTCGTGCCGCAGAACAGGCGCGTCCGGCTGCGGGGTTGCGGTACGAGGTGCTGGTGCAGGGGGACATTCCGGAGCCGGTGCATGTGGCGGTGGATCCGGACGGGGCGGTGTGGTTTGCGGGGAGGCGGGGGCAGTTGTGGATCTGGGAGTCTTCGACGGGGAGGCATCGACTGGCGGGGCAGTTCGGTGTGAACGCCACCGGTCAGAGGGGACTGTATTCCTTCGCGTTCGACGGCGGGTTCCGGACGAACGGGCACCTTTACGTCCATAGGGCCCCGATGATTCCGGTGGGGCATGCGAACCGGGTTTCGCGATTCACAGCGGTGCGGGACGGAGGGGAATGGAGGGTGCCCCTGGCGTCGGAACGGGTGCTGATCGAGATGCCGAGTGCGGACCATGGGCAGGGGCAGGGCGGGGGACTGCTTTGGAACGGTGCCGACGGGTGCCTCTACGTTGGGGTGGGCGACCAGCAGGTTCCGGAGTGGACCGAGCGATTCTACGACGACCCGTCCAGTCCGCCGCAGGACCTGGGCAGCTTGTGGGGCAAGGTCCTGAGGTTGAACGTGGACGGGGGGGTGCCTGGGGACAACCCGTTCGTGGGTCGGGCCGGGGCGCGTCCCGAGGTGTATGCGTACGGTTTCCGGAATCCGTTTTCGCTGACCTTGCGGCGGGGTCGCGGCGAGGTGCTGGTGGGGGATGTAGGGTATGACCGACCCAGGGACCGCGAGGAGGTGAACCTGGTGAAGGCGGGAGGGAACTACGGCTGGCCGCGTTGTGACGGGCGGGGGCGCGACACGTTATCTGGAGCGGGTTGTCCGCTGCCTGACGCAATGGGGCCCTGGTACAGCTATGCGAGGGAGCGTGGGGCCGGGGTGGTGGTGGGACCGTATCTGGAGGGCGAGCCGGGGACGGGATGGCCGGACGAGCTGGGGCGGGGTTTGGTGTACGGGGACTTCGCGCGCCGGGTGGTGCGGCTGGCTCGGACCGGTGCGGAGGATGGGGAAGTGAGTGGGAGCGTGGCCCTGGTCACCGGGCTGGCCGGGGGGCCGACCGCTCTGGCGTGGGATGGGGAGGGAGGGATTTACCTGGTGGAATACGGCGGCTGGCTGGCCGGGCATCCCCGGGACCGGCTGTCGCGGTTGGTGCCGGTCAGGTCGGGCGCGGACGGCGGTCGTCCCTGAACCGGAACGGTTGACCGCCGAGCAGAGAGGCGCTGGTGGTGGTGGGGCACACGTATTTCTCGATGTGCTCGACGATGAGGTCGGTGCCGGTGAAGTGATCGACGTGGGGCCAGCTTTTCGGGTTGTACATGGTGTCGGTGAGGTCGCGCACGAGCATGGTGGGGCGGCCATTTTCGACCATGCGACGCAGGCCGAAGGGCCGGCCAAGGACGCACATGTTGGTGTGAACTCCGACGAGGAGGACGTTGGGGAGCTGGCGATGCTCGAGGAGGTTCCAGATTTCGACCCCGGAATCGCTGATGGCGTCTTCGTCGCGGATCTCGATGACATCGATCTGGCGCAGCCACGGGGCGTTGGGATTGCGGCCCTGTGCTTTCAGCCAGTTGGACCATTCGGTCTGGGCTGGTTCGGGGGTGTCGCAACCGCCGTCGGACTGGTCGATGGGGTAGGTGCCATTTTCTTCTGCGGGAATGCGGTGGCACCAGGAGCTGATTTCGGGGGGAAGGTTGGGTGCCTTGGGGGCTTCCTGGGCACGGCGCCGGGCGGGAAGGTGTTCGTAAGGGGTGAGGCAACTGCTGGGGGCATGGATGATGAAAGCGCCGCGCGAGCGGGCTTCGACGACGAAGCGATTCAGGTGGGGGGCCAGTTCAGCGACCCGGTCGGTGGCGTTCTTGCAGTGGTGCAGGTCCCACATATCGCAGATGATCACGGCCGTCTGCCTTGGGGCCCAGGAGGCGGTTTCCTCGATGATCTTCCAGGTTCCGTCGGGCTGTTCCGTACGGCGCCGGGCCTGCCAGGCGATCGGGTGCGGGGCGGCGTCGGCGCGCAGGGGCGCGGGGACGGTCAGGGCGAGGCCGGCCAAGCCCACGGTTCCGGCTCGGAGAAATGCTCGTCGTTGCATGATGGGAGAGGGGTTGCGGCGAGGATTACGGGCCTTTGGGGGGGCGCCGGCAAGCGGAACTGTGGCTTTGGAGGTCGGGCCCGAATCCTTGGAGAGCGATCTGGCTTGAGGATGGATGAGGCTTTCTGGGGACGTGAGGGTTCGAACTGCCGCTTCGGGGAAGGTTTGGACGAGGGCGAGCGGGTTTGGTGCAGACCATCGAGGGGAGAACCGGACCAAGTAGAATAGGCCAGGCCTAATACAATTGACTGATCCTCTATTAGTGGGATCGGCAAAGTAGGATCGAAGACCCGTGGCGAGATGGGATTTCCGTGGAGTGCCGGGCTGGAACGAGCCGTCATCAATAAGACGCCTGACTATATAGCTGGGTAGCGGTCAGCAAAAATGGCCTGACTATTTATATCGTCATCACTCTCGCCGCTTACGCGCCGATTCGGTGCATCCCGGAGTTGTGGGTGAGGGGGCAGCGAATCGGAGGGACGAGCTCCGCGAGTCCTCAATCCATGGCACCACTCCGCTGCGGCCTCGTGGAGCTCGGCCCTCCGAGACGACGCCTCGCGAAATTGGCACCTCTCCCCACAACTTCGGGATGCAAGGGAGGCGATCAGGGGCGCGAGTGGTGCCTTTACAGGGGGTCTGGGTGACTGTCAGGGTGAGGTCAAGGAGGTGCTTGTGAGGGAGGGTTCCGTAGTGACGATTCCTAGGTGCGTGAAGGTGCTGGCGGGTTGCGCGGTGTTCCTTCGATGGGGGACAGGGGCGGAGGCGGCGTTGACGCCGGGGCCGGAGGATGTGCCGGTTCCGGAGCCGGCATGGCAGACACTGGCGGGGGATCCGCTGCCGGACATCACGCGCTTTCTGAAGGTGCGGCGGGCGAGCCAGCCCGATCTGTCACCGGACGGGCGTTGGGTGTCGTACCTGACGACGACGACGGGGCAACCGCAGTTGTGGGTGACGGCGGTGGAGGGCGGGGCGACGCGGCAACTGACCTTTCTCGAATCGAGCGTGACCTTTCAGTCGTGGAGTCCGGCCGGGGATTGGATTGCCTATGGGACGGACCGGGACGGCAACGAGCGGGAGGGGTTTTATCTGATTTCGCCGGATGGATTCGAGGAGCGGGAGGTGTTGCCGCCTTCGGAGCATTTCCGGGTGTGGGGCGGGTGGTCGCCGGACGGGCGTCGGATGGCGTATGCCTCGACCGAACGGAACGGGGAGGACTTCGACATCTACACGGTCGAGGTGACGGCGGATGGGCGGGCGGGGGAGCCGCGGAGGGTGCATGAGGGTTCCGGGGGATTGTACGCGACGGGCTGGAGCCGGGACGGACGGTGGCTGGTGCTGTCGCAGGCACGGGGCGAGGCGGACAACGATCTGTCGCTGCTGGACTGGGAGACGGGGATGTTGCGCCCGGTGTTCCGGCCGGCCGATGCGTCCACGTACCGGGGGATCCAATGGAGCCGCGGGGGGGAGGGATTCTATCTGGCGACGAACCAGGACCGGGATTGGGCGGGATTGGCGTTCCACCGACTGGACGGGGATGAGCTGCAATGGGTGGAGTCGCCCGATGCGGAGGTGGAGGACGTGGGATTGTCGGAGGACGGGCGGTACCTGGCGTGGACGGTGCAGCGGGAGGGGTACTCCAGGGTGCGGGTGCGCGATCTGGAGCGGGGCGAGGATCTGGAGGTGGCGCCGTTGCCGCGCGGGACCTACGGGCTTCGATGGGCGCATCGGCGCGGGGTGCTGATGGTGCAGGTGACGGGGCCGCGGGTGCCGGGGGACGTGTGGGTGTGGGAGCCGCGGGGGGTGGCGTGCAGGGTGACGCATTCGGACACGGCGGGGTTGCGCGTGGAGACGTTCGTCGAGCCGGAGTCGATCCGGTATTCGAGTTTCGATGGGGAGACGGTGTTCGGGCTCTTGTACCGGCCGGGTGGTGCGCCGGCCGGGCGGAGCCCGGTGCTGATCCATCTGCACGGGGGGCCGACGGCGCAGTCGCGTCCGGAGTTTGACCCGGTGCTGCAGTATCTGCTGACGCGGGGGATTGCGATCCTCGACCTGAACTACCGGGGATCGACGGGGTACGGGAAGCGGTACACGCGTCTGGACGACCGGCGGCTGCGGCTGGACGGGGTGCGGGACATTGGGGCGGCGGTGGACTGGCTGCGGACGCGGGCGGACCTGGACGGGTCACGGGTGGCGGTGATGGGGGGATCGTACGGGGGGTATCTGACGTGCGCGGCGCTGACGGAGTTTCCAGACCGGTTCCGGGCCGGGGTGAATCTGGTGGGGGTGGTGAACTGGATTCGGGCGCTGGAGGAGGCGTCGCCGCAGCTCAAGGCGAGCGACGTGATCGAGTACGGCGACATTGACGATCCTGAGGACCGCCGGTTTTTCGAGTCGATCTCGCCGATCCGGAAGGTGGATCGCGTGGTGGCGCCGATGCTGGTGGTGCATGGGGCGAATGATCCGCGGGTGCCGGTGGGGGAGGCGGACGAGTGGGTGTCGGCGATTCGCGCGCGCGGGGGCGAGGTGCGCTATCTGCGATTCCCGGACGAGGGCCACGGGATCCGGAAGTTGTCGAACAAGATCATCGCCTACCGCCGGATTGCGGCGTTCCTGCAGGAGCGGCTGGTGAAGGGGAAGCCTGAAATCTGAGACCTGAAGCCTGAAACCTGAAATCTGAGGTTGAGGTCTGGCCTCCGACTACTGACTTCCGACTTCCAACTACTGAATACTGAATACTGAATACTGACTACTGACTTCGGGACTCAAGGGGCGGTGTTGCGGAGGAATTCGGTGATGGCGTTGGCGTAGAGGGTGGGGCTGGCATCGGGCTGATCGTTGTGGTCGCCGTGGATTTCGCGGAGCCACTTGGGGGTGCGGGCGGCGGCGAGGTTGGCCTCGGCATGGTGGAAGCGGACGAGGGTGTCGGAGCGGCTGTGAAGGATGAGGAGGGGCACGCGGATTTCGGGGAGCCGGGCGCGGGTGTCGTAATGGAGGCGGGAGAGGGTGCGGACGGGGAGAAAGGGGAAGAGTTCGACGCCGAGATCGGGGATGCTGGTGAAGGTGCTGCGGAGGATGAGGCCGCGGAGTTCGGGGCGGCGCCGGGCGAGTTCGGAGGCGACACCGCCCCCGAGGCTTTCGCCGTGGGCGACGATGCGGTTTTCGGGGAAGCCGCGTTGCACGAGCCAGTCCACGGCGGCTTCGGCGTCGAGGTAGGTTCCGTTTTCCGTGGGCCAGCCGCGGCTGTGTCCGTAGCCGCGGTAGTCGTAGGCAAAGACATGGACGCCGAGGTCGAGGAGGAGGGCGTAGAGGGAGAGGCGATGGCTGATGTTGCCACCGTTGCCGTGGCTGATGAGGACCGCGAGATCGGCGAAGGGGGCGTCGGGGGCGGCGGGGAAGTACCAGCCGCTGAGTTCGACGTTGTCGCGGGTGGAGAACCGGACGGCGTCCCAGGGACGTCCGAGGGCCTGGCCGGTGACGGACCAGGAGCGGGTGGGTTGAAAGACGTTGGCGCGTTCGAACCAGAGGAAGAAGAGCCAGAGCCCGGCGGGAATGGCGAGGAGGAGGAGGAGCGATTGCCACATGGGGCGGGGCGGGGGACGGCGCGGGGGACGGGGCGCGGGAGTGGGAGGAGACGGGACGGGATCGGGCATGGGCGGGTCAGGGTGTGGCGGACCCGGAGCCGGGGCCGGGATGGAGGGTGAGGCGTTCCCCGAGTTGAAGGATTTGAAATGGCTGATTCAGGCGGCGGCAGGCGTCGGTGAAGGCGTCGGGGCTGGCGGTGTTGAAGTCGAAGAGGTCGTAGTGGCAGGGGAGGACGAGCCGGGCGCGGATGTCGTGGGCGAGCTGGGCGGCCTCGGGTCCGGAGAGGTTGCCGGCGACGCGGCGTTCCGGGGCGCGGCCATTGATGGGGAGGATGGCGAGGTCCGGGGCGAAGGGGCGGAGGCGCTCGACCATGTCGTCGTAGCGGAGGGTGTCGCCGCTGTGGTAGATGCGGAACGAGCCGAACTCGAAGACGTAGCCGAGGCAGGCGAGGTGGCCGTCGGCGTCGCGGTCGAGGGTTTCGTGGGCGGCGGGGACGGCGTGAATGCGGAGGGGGAGGGTGGGATGACGGAAGGCCGGTTCGGACTGGGGAGCGGGCGGGGCGTCGAGGCCGACGAGGCGATCGCCGGGGAGGCCGCTGCGTTCGCGGGCGAGGGCGAGTTGGGAACGGGGGCAGAGGAGGAGGAGGAGGGGATTGGAGGCGGCGAGGGGGCGGAGGGTATCGGGATCGAGATGGTCGGTATGGCTGTGGCTGGAGGTGACGACGTCGATGAAGTCGAGGCGGGCGGGATCGACGACGCGGGCGGAGAGGCGGACGTGGGGTTTGTCGGTGCCGGCGTATTTGCGGGTGAGGGAATCCGACAGGTAGGGATCGATGAGGAGATGGAGGCCGGGGGTTTGGAGGAGGTAGCCGCTCTGGCCGAGCCACCAGAGGTGGAGCCGGGTGGAGGGGGCGGGGGTGCCGCGGGCGGCGGCGATGTCGGCGAGGAGGGCGTCGTCGTGGAGGAGAGGCTGGATCATGGGGCGGGCGCGAGGGGCCAGGCGGTTTCGTGTTCGATGGCGAGGAGGCGGTTGTATTTGGAGAGGCGTTCGGAGCGGGTGATGGAGCCGATTTTGATGTGGTCGCCGTTCCAGCCGGTGGCGAGGTCGCTGAGCCAGTGATCCTCGGTTTCGCCGCTGCGGGCGCTGATGGTCACGTGCCAGGAGGCGGCGCGGGCGAGTTCGAGGGCTCGGGCCGCCTCGGAGAGGGTGCCGATCTGGTTGACCTTGAGGAGGAGCGCGTTGGCGGCGTGGGAGGCGACGGCGCGGCGGATCCGTTCGGGATGGGTGCAGAGGAGGTCGTCGCCGAGAATGAGGCAGTTTTCGCCGAGACGCTGGAGGAGGAGCGGCCAGTGGTCCCAGTCGTCTTCGGCGAGGCCATCTTCGAGGCTGACGATGGGGAAACGTTCCACCCAGGCGGCGAGGCGGTCGATCATGGCGGAGCTGTCGAGGGCGGCGCCATCGAGGTGGTAGCGGTGGTCGTGGTAGAAGTGGGAGGAGGCGACATCGACGGCGAGGGCGATGTCGCGACCGGGGACGAGTCCGGTTCGGCGGATGGCTTCGACGGCGTCGTCGAGCATGGTTTCGGTGGAGGGGAAGTCCGGGGCGAGTCCGCCTTCGTCGGCGACGAGGGTGCGGGAGCGGTAGCGTTCGGAGACGAGGCGGGCGGCGGCTTGAAAGACGGCGCAGGCATGGGCGAGGGCATCGGCCATGGTATGGGCGGCGAGGGGGACGAGGAGGACATCCTGGATGGCGATCTGGCCGCCGGCGTGTTTGCCGCCGCTGAAGAGATTGATGGTGGGGCGGGGAAGGCGTGGTGGGGAGGCGGTATGGGGGAGGAGGCCGGAGAAATGGCGGTGGAGAGGGAGGCCGCGTTCGGCGGCATGGGTGCGGGCGAAGGCGAGGGAGACACCGAGGACGGCATTGGCGCCGAGGCGTTCGAGGGAGGGAGTTCCGTCGAGGCGGAGGAGGGTGGTGTCGAGTTGGGACTGGGATTCGAAGGACTGGTGGAGGAGGGCATCGCGGATGGGGCCGGTGACGTGGGCGACGGCGCGGAGGCAGCCGAGTCCGGCGTGGCGGTGGGGATCGGCGTCGCGGAGTTCGCGGGCCTCGGCGGTGCCGGTGGAGGCACCGGAAGGGACCTGGGCGGAGGCGCGGGCGCCGGAGTCGAACTGGCAGAGGACTTCGAGAGTGGGACGGCCGCGGCTGTCGAGGATTTCGAGGGCGTCCAGATGGGAGAGGGTGGGCATGGGGATGGGAATCAGCGGGAGAGGCGTTGGAGCGCGTCGAGGAAGGCGGGGGCGACCGCGGTCATGGATTCGGGCGGGTTGGCGAGGAGTCGGACGCCGGCGCGGCACTGGCGGGACTTGGCCTCGGGGGAGAGGTATTCGACCTGGGATCGTCCGGCGGCGCGGGCAAGGAGGCAGGCGAGGGTATGGCGGACGGCGCGGCGTTCGGCGGCGGGGCTGGCGAGGCGGCTGCCGGCGGCCTGGTGGTAGGCGGTCCAGAAGCGGGTGACGGCGGAGGCGAAGGCGAGTCTGCGAACGGCGAAGCGATGGGCTTTGCAGAGGAGATGGGCGGTGGCGAAGCCGACATCGAACATGGGATCGCCCCAGTGGATGACCTCGTGGTCGAGGAGGATCAGGCGGTTCTGATGGACGAGGATGTTCTTGGGGCTGTAATCGCCGTGGACGAGGGTGCGGCCGGGGGCGCGGGTATCGGCGACGAGACGTTGGAGGAAGGGGGCGGCGTCGGGGAGGCGGGTGGCGGTGTAGGTGTAGAAGGGTTCGAGCCGGAGGTTTTCGAAGTAGGTACGGTCGGCGAAGGGTTCCTTGAGGGGGGTGGCCTGGGCAGCGGCGTTGCGATGGAGAGTTCCGAGCAACTGACCGAACTGGCGGACGAGTTCGGGAACAGGGGCGGCGGCGAGGAGGAGGGTTTTCCAATTGTCGTGGGGTTCGGGCACGGCCTCCATGGCGATGAGATGGTGGGTGGTGTCCTCGAAGAGGAAACGCGGGATGGCGCCGGGCGGGGCGAGCGTGGCGAGGGTACGCATGCCGAGGGCCTCGCGGTGGACCCGTTCGGGCGGGCAGAACCAGTCCACGGGGACCCGCAATTTCGAGAGGGCCTGCTTGAGCACCCAGGAGTCGCCATTGGGGCGATCGATTCGGACGGTCCGGTTGGAGACGCCGCCGGCGAGGATGCGGATGCGTGGGGATTCATCACGAGCGATGTGGTGCCGGGTACGGAGCCAGGCGACGAGTTGGGATTCGTCTTCGATATCCAGGGGGGTGCCCACAACGGAGCAAGGCGCCCATATCGAGCGGGGCACGGGCAAGGAAAAAGGCGGAGGGCGGGAGACGGAAGACGGAAGACGGAAGACTGAAGTTGGAGGAGGAGGGGTGGGAAAGGGCAAGGGGGCGACAGGATGGGGCAAGGACGGGACTGTTCCGTGGGGGTGGGGGCGGTAGAAGAGGGGGGTGCAAAGAATGAAGTTTGAAGTCGGGGTGATGGCGGTGCTGGCGGCGTGCGGGTTAGTGTGGGGCATGCCGAGTTGGGCCGCTGATTTTCCACCTGAGATGCCGGAGTCGCTGACGAGTTTCGGGGCGGCGATGGTGGGGGAGGATCTCTATGTGTTTGGGGGCCATCGTGGGGCGGCGCATCAGTACTCGTCGGAAGGGGTGAGCGGGGCGTTGTGGCGATTGCCGGTGCGGGCCGGTGGGGAATGGGTTGAACTGGCAGGGGATGAACCGGCGCAGGGCACGGCGCTGGTGGCGCACCGGGGCGGGGTGATCCGGGTGGGGGGGATGGCGGCCCGGAACGCACCCGGGGAGAAGCACGATTTGCATTCGCTCGATCGGGTGGCGCGGTTTGAACCGGGGACGGGCCGATGGGAGGCATTGCCGTCGTTGCCGGAGGCGCGGTCGAGTCACGATGCGTGGGTGTTGGACGGCCGGTTGTACGTGGTGGGGGGCTGGACGTTGTCCGGGGCGGGGAGCGGCGGGGTGTTCCGGCGGGAGATGGCGGTGATGGACCTGACGGCGGGGGAACTGGAATGGGAGGTTCGACCTCAGCCTTTTGCACGTCGGGCCCTGGCGGTGGTGGGGGCGGAAGGGAGGTTGTATTGCATGGGAGGGATGGAGGAGCAGGACACTTCGAGCCGGGTGGATGTGCTGGATGTGGCAACGGGAGCATGGCGGGAGGGTCCCAGCCTGCCACGGGCGCCGATGCGGGGGTTTGGTGGGGCGGCGGTGGTGGCGGGTGGGCGGGTGTATGTGTCCGGGTTGTCGGGGAAAGTCTGGCGATTGTCGGCGGACGGGGGGGCGTGGGAGGAGGCGGGCGAATGGGCGACGCCCCGTTTTTTTCACCGGATGGTGGCCTTGGATGCGCGGACCCTGTTGGCGGTGGGTGGGGCGAACGGTCAGGGGCAGTTGCGGGATGTCGAAACGTTGCGGATCGGGGGGGTGATGGTTCGGGACTGGCCGCAGTGGCGGGGTCCGGACCGCGACGGGCGATCGCGGGCAACGGGTTGGGGGAAGGCATGGCCTGCGGAAGGCTTGCCGTTGGCGTGGCGGGCGCGGGTTGGGATCGGGGTGTCCTCGCCGGTGATGGTTCGGAACCGCGTGTATGCGACCGGGAATGACGGGGGTGGGAACGACAGCGTGTTCAGTTTCGATCTGGCGACCGGCCGGGAGGTGTGGCGGCACACCTTCGAGGCAGCCTCGACCCATCATGCGATGGCGATCGTGCCATCGGGGCCGGCGGCGACACCGACGGTGGTGGGTGGGCGGGTGCTGGTGTTGTCGCGCGAGGGGGAGTTTCGAGTGCTGGAAGCGGCAACGGGTACGGTGGCGTGGCGCCGGCACCTGGTGGGGGATTTGGGTGGCAAGCGCCCGGTGTACGGTTATGCGCAGTCTCCCCTGGTGCATGGGGGGAGGGTGATCCTGGATGTGGGTGGGGAATCCGGGGCGGCGGGCACGACGGTGGCGCTGGAATTGGCAACGGGTGCGGAGGTGTGGCGGGGCGGGGCCGGGGAGGCGGGGTACAGTTCGGCCCGGGTTGTGGTTCGTGAGGGCGAGGCGTATGTGGCCCTGTTCAAGGGGGAGGGATTGGAGGTGCTGGCGGCCGGAGACGGACGGACGGTGGCGACGCACGCGATGACGACGCGGGATTTCTGCAACGCGCTGACGCCAGTGGAGGTGGGGGGACGGATCCTGGTGTCCAACACGGGGTCCGGTCCGGCGGCGCTGTTGGCGTGGCGACCGGGTGAAGGGGCGATGGAGACGGTGTGGACCCATGGGGCATTCGCGCAGTTGTTCAACACGGCGGTGGTCCATGAGGGGGCGTTGTTCGCTTTCAACGAGCAGCGGCGAAGCGAGGCGGAGTTCACCTGCGTGGATGCGGAGACCGGCGAAACGCTGTGGGTAAGCGACGCGGTGCCGACGGGAACGTTTGTGCTGGCGGATGGGCACTGGATTTTCCAGACCCGACAGGGCGAGGTCGTGCTGGCGCCGGCGACGCGGGACGGGTTGGGGCCGGTCGGGCGATTCCAGGCGGTGGGCGGGCGCTGTTATGCGACGCCGGCGTTCAATGGGCTGTTTCTGGCGGTACGGAACAACGAGGGGGAACTGGCGGTGTTCGATGCCAGGGTGGGAAGGCGGTAGGGAGGTAGGCGGTAGGGAGTGGCCGGATCAAATCGGGCGGGGAACCGGGCGCAGGAAATGCAAACGCCCATCGCAGGCCGCGGGGGCTGGCGCGATGGGCGTGGACGGGTGGGTAAGGCAGGTCGGCCGGAAAGCAGATCAGCCGGCCACGACGAAAGCGCCTCCGGCAAGAACCACGGCGACTCCAGCGAACCGGAGCCAGGGGACGGGCCGGAGTGGGCGTCCGCGCTGGGCAGCGAGCCCGACGGCGACGCCGAGGCCGTGGAGGATTGCTGTGGCGACCACAAATCCGGATGCGTAGGCCAGTCCGGTGGCGGAGGCGCCCATCTCAGCGCCGTGGGCTTGGCCGTGACCGATGGCGAAGAGGGCGGTGAGGCTGGCAGCGAGCCAGAGCGGGGCGCGGACCGCGGTCATCAGGAGGAGACCTAGAACGAAGACCGATGTCAAAACGAGGCCCTCGGCCATCGGGAGGGTCCAACCCAGGGTGGCGAATGTTCCACCGGTCACCATCACTCCCAAGAAACAGGCCGGCAGGGCCCAACGGGCGCGACCTCCGAGTTGAGCGGCCCACAAGCCAACGGCCAGCATGGCCAGCAAGTGGTCCCATCCTCCAAAGGGATGAACAAAACCATGAGCGAACCCGGATGGAGTCGTATGTCCGGGATGGGCGAATGCTGCAAGGGGCATGAACAGGGCCAGAAGCCCGCACACCGTTCGGGTCTGCGTCCGGGGGAGCAAGGGGAGTTTCATAGTCTTGGGATGGAATTCGGTCCTGAACCGACTCCGGTCGGCAGACCGTCCCGGGGCCGGGGGTGGCCCGGGCAGAGCGCCGTCCGACGAGAGGACACTAGGCAAACCGGATGGGTGCAGGCAACAGCGATGCCGCAGGTTCGTGTATTCCGGAACGTGGCGGAGGAATTCGCGAACTCGGGAGGGGCAAAACTTTGAGCGGCGCGGATCCGTGCTGGAAGGTACGGCCGCATACGCTGCTTGATTTCATGGGACACCTCACCCGCGGGGATGGTCTTTGCGGTTGAATCAAGCACGTCACACCCGCCGACCGGGCGGGTGGCCGGTCCGGAGTCCATCCATCCGCTGTTGTTGACAAAGAGGCAGACAATCCATGTTGACTGTTGACTGAGGTCAACGTGAATCAACCTGTCTTATTATTATTGGGAATTTCTGTTGTGGGATTTCGAGGGGGGCACTAGAACCCTTCATCCTCGTTGAGCGCGTCCATGACCGTCGGTTCCGTCGGAGTCCGGTGGTCGGTGGTCGACGTGGGTTCGCGGCAGCGGGGGGCAGGGGGAAGGGAGTTTGATGAGCTCGGAAACGACGACCCCGCTTTTTCCTCAGCGGCCCTACGCGACACGGGTGGTTCCGTTCCGGACGGGGGATGGACGGGAACTCAATGTCCTGCACGTGCGGGGCGAACGGCCGCCCGACCGCGGTCCGGTGCTGCTGGTGCATGGTGCCGGGGTGCGGGCGAACATCTTTCTGGCCCCGGTGGAGACGACCTTCGTGGACGTGCTGATACGTCACGGGTACGACGTGTGGCTGGAGAACTGGCGGGCGAGCATCGATTTTCCGGCGAACCCGTGGACGCTCGATCAGGCGGCGGTCTACGACCACCCGGCGGCGGTGGGAACGGTCCTGAGGGAATCGGGGGCGTCATCGTTGAAGGCGGTGATCCATTGTCAGGGATCAACGGGGTTCGCGATGTCGGCGCTGGCGGGGTTGGTGCCGGAGGTGACGACGATTGTGAGCAACGCGGTATCCATTCATCCGGTGGTGCCGGCGTGGTCCGGGGTGAAGTTGAGGTACCTGCTGCCGTCGATCGGCCCGTTCACGGACTATCTCAATCCGCATTGGGGGGTGAAGGCGCCCACGCTGTTTGCAAAGCTGGTGACATTGTTCGTGAATCTGAGCCATTGGGAGTGCCGCAACAGCGTGTGCAAGGGGGTGAGCTTCACCTATGGCGCGGGGCGGCCGGCCTTGTGGCGCCACGAGAACCTGAACGAGGCCACGCACGAATGGCTCAAGGGGGAGTTCGACGCGGTGCCGCTGTCGTTCTTCCGGCAGATTGCCGCGTGCGTGCGCCACGGGAGCCTGGTGTCGGTGGAGGGGCATGACAGCCTGCCGCGGGACTTCGCGGCGCAACCGCCCCGCACGGAGGCGCGGTTCGCCTTTTTTTCCGGCGAGCAGAACCGTTGTTTTCTACCCGAAAGCCAGGAGCGATCCCACGCGTACCTGAGTTCGTTCCGCAGGGATTACCACACGCTCCACGTGGTGCCGGATTACGGTCACCTGGACATGTTCATGGGGAAGGATGCCGCGCGTGATGTGCATCCCCTCATGATCGAGGAATTGGACCGGACCTGCTGACGACGTTTGCCGGGCGGGAATCCCCTCAATCGACCCCAATCGCATACCTCCCATGAATCCTCGAAAACGGCTCCAGGAACAGTCGGGCCAGCATGCCCTGGTGGATGGCATTCCGTTCACGCTCCCGGTGCGATGCACGAAGTCGCCGGTGCTGATGGCGTTGTTTCCGATCAACGCGGACAAGGCGCGGGGATTCATGCCCGGCAAGGAGGTATCGCCGCTGCGCTTCCGGGACCGGGGACTGCTGGTGGTGACGGTCATTGACTACCAGAGCACGCCGATCGGGCGGTACATCGAGTACAGCGTGGGGATTGCGTGCAACCACGGGGCCGACACCGGCTCGATTTCGCCGGCGGAATGGCTGACGAAGGGGGTTGATATCGGGCAGTACGTGATCGAGCTGCCGGTTTCCTCGGAGATTTCGGTCAAGGGCGGGAAGGGGATCTGGGGGATGCCGAAGCGGCAGGGGAGTTTGAACTTCGTGGTGGGGGAGCGGACGGTGAGCAGCCAGTACGACGTGGACGGGGCCTTGTTCGCGTACATCGAGATGGAGCGTCCGGCGCATCTGCTGGTGCCGTTGCGGATGAGTGCGGCCAATTTTTGCGCGTTTCGGGGGATGCTGATGAAGTCGCGCATCTTCTTTGAGGGGCGGGCGGGGGTCTGCCTGCTGGAGAGCGCCCGGGCCCGGTTCGTCCTTGGGGATCATCCGAGGGCGGAGCGCATGAAGGACCTTGAGATCGATCAGAAGGCGCTGATGACGGCGTTCATTCCCTCGGCGGACGGGTTGTTGGATGATCATATCGAAAGCTGGTTTCTGACCTATGACCAGGCGCCGTCGGAGGTGCCGGAGGGGATGGAGAGCGTGATGGCGCTGGGTTTGAGTGAGGCGTGGCCACCGGCTCCGACCGCGCCGGTGCCGGGGACGCCGGTGGCATGACAGGTGTGAGGGGTTGCGGAGGTCGGCCCTTCGCCCCTTTGTATGGGGGTTTGGGGCGGGACGGGGTGGGGGCATTTCGAATCGGATTTCGGACCACTGGCCAATTGTGGCTTGCGGCGTGGTTCAGGCTCTGCTTCTTACCGGGTCGGCCCAACGGGCGAAACGTAAGCGCACGGGGTCGAGAGACGTACTGAAGTTGTGCCATGCATCGTCCCGAATCGACCCACGGTTCCTCGTCGCCCCGGTATTCCGCGAAGAAGATGCGGAAGCCGGTCAATTTCTTCTGCCGCGCCCCGCAGGCCGAGCGGGTGGCTTTGATCGGGGACTTCAACGGGTGGGATCCCAGCGTGCATTTGATGGAACGCGGGCCGGACGGGGCATGGCATTTGCAGGTGCCTCTGCACCATGGGCACCACCAGTACGTGTTCCTGGTGGACGATCAGCCGGTGCTGGATCCCAAGGCGCAGGGCGTGGCGCGGAACGAGCGGAACGAGCGGGTGAGTCTGATGTCGGTCAGTTGAGCGCGGCGGAGGCGCCGCTGGAATTCGATCTTTCGTGGACGGGCGGGGTCGGCGGAGACTGGCGGTCCGATGGGCGAGATTGTGTTGAGCGAGAAGCTGCTGGCCGGGCTGGCGGGGTGGGAGGTGGTGCAGCAGGCGCGGGGGATTCTGGCGCAGAACCGGGTGTTGAGTTCGCATTGGGCGGCGCCGGTGTTGCGGGGGGTGGTGCAGTCGGGGACGACGAGTTACCGGGCGGGCCTGACGATCCACCGCGAGAACGACGCGGAGAACCTGTGCACGTGCCGGCCTTCCCGGGAATGGGGGACCTTGTGCGCGCATTCGGTGGCGGTGGGATTGCACGCGATCAAGCCGGCGGCCCCTGCGGGTGGCCCGGCGGGAACGGCAGGACGGGCGGCGGCGGAGGCGGGGCCAGGATCGGTGCGGGCGGGGAGCAAGGACGCGCGGCGCCTGCGTCGGGCTCCGGAGGGGGCGGAGGATGGGGAGCCGTTGGAGATTCATGTGATTCTGCCGCCGAACCTGGCGGAGGGATTGGAACGTGGGCGGGGCACGGCGTTTTTCGAGGGGGCATGGAGCCGGGGGCGGACGCCGCTGGCGTCGCTGCCGCCGGACCGGGTGTTCCGGCTGGCCCCGGAAGACCTCCGGTTGATTGAGGTGGCGGAGTTGTTGTCGGGTGGGGACACGCCGTCGATGGTGCAGGTGGGCGGGGTGGATTTCGCGACGTTGATCGAGGCGCTGGTCGGGCATCCGCGGGTGACGGTGGGGAAGAGCCGTGCGCTGGCGGTGACGCGCGAGGCATGGCGGGCGCCGCTGCGGGCAATGCTGAAGCCAAGCGGGGAGATCGTGGTGGACTGGCGGGGGAAGGGACGTCCGCCGGCGGTGGTGATGGGGGAACGGGGGGCCTGGGTGGTGGGGGCGGACGCGATCCGGCCCTTGGGATTGCCGAAGGAGTGTCTCGGGGTGCTGGCGGGTCCGATGCGATACACGCGGGGGCAGGTGCCGACGTTCCTGAGCGGGGTGTGGCCGGCGCTGGAACGGGGTGCGGAGGTGGAGGCGGATTTTGCGGTGACGGATTTCGTGCTGGCACCCCAGGCGCCGAGATTCGAATTGCGGCTTGAGGGGGGGCTGGCGTCGTTGACGGCCCACCTTCAATGCGTGTACGGGGCGCGGGTGATGACGGTGGGAATGAACGACGCCTCCGAGGGGGTCTGGCTGCCGGACCCCGGGGATCCGCGGCGGTATGGGACGCGGGATTTGGCGGCGGAACGGGCGGCGCTGGGGCGGTTGACGCGGCATGGGTTTGCCGGGCCGGACGGGCAGGGGCGGTATCGGTTGGTCGGGCAGAATCCGGTGCTGACCTTTCTGGCGCGGGAATTCGGGCGGCTGGAACGGGAGTGGAAGGTCACGCTGGACGAGCGGTTGGAGCGGAGCGCGGAGAAGAACCTCGAACGGATCGAGCCACGGTTCTCCATCGCGCCCTCGGGGGAGCAGTGGTTCGACCTGCAGGTGAGCTTCGGGAGCGCCGGGGGGGAACGATTGCCGATGACGGAGGTGCAGCGGTTGTTGCGGGGCGGACAGAGTTACACGCGATTGGGGAATGGGAAGGTGGCGGTGCTGGACACCGGGGCGGTGGAGGAATTGGAGCAGATTCTGATCGATGCGGCGCCCCGACAGCAGGAGGGGGGGTACCGGCTGAGCCAGGCGCAGGCGGGATTCGTCGAGGCGACGTTGCGCGAACAGGGGTGGGAACCGCAGGCCCCGGCATCGTGGCGGGAACGGGCGCGGATGCAGACCGGCGAAGTAGCGATCGAATGCCCGCCCCTGGGGCCGATCGAGGGGGTGCTGCGTCCGTACCAGAAACGGGGCGTGGCGTGGCTGGGATTTCTGCGCCAGCACGGATTCGGGGGAATTCTGGCGGACGAGATGGGGTTGGGGAAGACGCTTCAGACGTTGGCGCATCTGGGGCGGGGACGGGTGCGGGGCGGGAGCGGGCGCGACGAGGGTTGGGGGGTGCACCTGGTGGTCTGTCCGACGTCACTGGTGTCGAACTGGGTGGCGGAGGCGGGCCGGTTCGCGCCGTGGCTGAGGGTGCTGGCGCTGGAGGGGTCGGCTCGGGAGGATCGGTTCGAGCGCATCGGGGAGAGCGACCTGGTGGTGACCAGCTATGCGCTGATCCGGCGGGACCTGGAGCGGTACCGGGGAATCGAATTCGACACCGTGGTACTGGACGAGGCGCAGCACATCAAGAACCGGCAGACCCTGAACGCCCAGGCCGTGAAGGCGATCCGGTCACGTTACCGGCTGGTCCTCACCGGGACGCCGTTGGAGAACTCGGTGCTGGACCTGTGGAGCATCTTCGACTTCTTGATGCCCGGGTACCTGGGGGGCGCGCAGGATTTTCGGGAGCGGTACGAGGCCCCGATCGTCCGCGAACGCGATGCGGCGGCGCAGTCGCGGCTGGCCCGGCGGGTGCGCCCGTTCCTGCTGCGACGATTGAAGCGCGACGTGGCCCCCGAGTTGCCGGCCCGGATCGACCAGGTGGTGTGGTGCGAACTGACCGAAGCGCAGGCGGCGGTGTACAAGCAATTGCTGGAAGCGACCCGACGGGAGGTGACGGAGGCCGTGGGGGCGCAGGGTCTGGCGAAAGGGAGGATGGTGGTGCTGACGGCGCTGCTGCGTCTGCGTCAGGCCTGCTGCGACCTGCGGTTGCTGGGAGTGGATGACGAGGACGGAGGGAGGATGCCGGAGGATGGAAGGCAGAGGACTGAAGACGGAGGGCGGAGGATGGAGGAGGGGGAGGAGGGGGAGGAGGGGGAGGAGGGGGAGGAGGGGGAGGAGGGGGGGAAGATGGCGGCGTTTCTGGAATTGCTGGAGGAGGTGCTGGACGGGGGGCACCGGGTGCTGGTTTTCAGCCAGTTCACGAAGGTGTTGGCCTTGCTGCGGGAGGCGTTGGAGCGTGAGAAGGTGCGGTACGAGTACCTGGATGGATCGACAAGGGAGCGGGGGGAGGTGGTGGGGCGGTTTCAGGGGACGCCGGATATCCCGGTGTTCCTGATCAGCCTGAAGGCGGGGGGGGTGGGATTGAACCTGACGGCGGCGGACACGGTGATTCACTTCGATCCGTGGTGGAACCCGGCGGTGGAGGATCAGGCCACGGACCGGGCCCACCGGATCGGGCAGGCTCGGGTGGTGACCAGCTACAAGTTGATTGCTCGGGGGACGGTCGAGGAAAAGATCCTGCAATTACAGCAGCGCAAGCGCGAGGTGCTGAAAGGGGTGCTCAGCGGCGAGGAACAGTTGGCGGGGTCCCTGACCTGGGAGGAGATGCAGGAACTGCTGCTTTGATGAGGGCACGGGCTGGTTTGTGGAGGGGCGGGGCGAATGGGGAATGGCGAATGGCGAATGGCGAATGGCGAATGGCGCGTCGTGGGGCGCCTACTGCACCCGCATCGGGGAGGGCGGCTCTGAAGGTGCTGGACCATGGAGATGCCATGGGGTCCTTGGAGCCGGTCCTCCTTCCTTCACAGGCTGGTAGCCAAGATCGAGAGGCCCATCCGGTACAGCCGGCTCATCCTGCCGAACCGCGGGGTCATCCTTGAGGGAAAGGTGGTGGGAGGTGGCAACCGGTGCTGGTTGCCGAGGCA